>DASTJU010000054.1:0-6407 GCA_035716295.1 Chthoniobacterales bacterium
CGAACTTTTTCGAAAAGACGAAACGTTCCGCCATAGAGATCGTCGCTGACGACCACATGTGATCCGCTTTCCAACAAATCGAGCGCAGTGGACATGGCGGCAAGTCCGGAAGCGAATGCAAAACCTCGGGTGCCGCTTTCGAGATCGGCAACGCACTTTTCGTAAGCGAGCCGCGTCGGATTGATCGAGCGCGAATAGTCGTAGCCTTTATGTTTGCCGGGACTTTCCTGGACGTAGGTCGATGTTGCGTAAATCGGCGTCATGATCGCGCCAGTGGTCGGATCGGGCTCCTGGCCGGCGTGAATCGCGCGGGTGGCGAACTCGTGTTGTTTCTTCATCTCGATCTTGTTTGAATGCGCGCGCTAATTGTATTCGCGCTGCGGCGGAACCGAAGACTTCGGCATGTTCAACCGCAAGTAGGAAAGCAAATCGGTCCGCGTGATCAGGCCGAGAAATTTGTCCCCGTCCATCACAATCGCCACCCGACCACGATCGAAGACCTCAAGCAAGTCGTTGAACTTTGCGTCGGGCGGCAACGTCTCGAGCCGGTCGGTCATCGCCTTTTCGACCGTATCGTTAAAATGGGTTGAATCGCGATGGACTTTCACGAGCACATCGGACTCGTCCAAAATCCCAATCGCGCGTCCACTTTGGTCGACCACCGGCAATTGGGAGACATCGGCGCCGCGCATGCGTTTGAATGCCGTCAGCAGCGTGTCGGTCGGACCAACGGAAATTACCTCGCCGGCTTCGTAACGATGCGAAATCAAATCGTTCAGATTGCCCTGGGGCGAACGATGAATGAATCCCTGCTCCGCCATCCAGAAATCGTTGTACATCTTCGAGAGATATTTGTTTCCGGTGTCGGCCACGAAACTGACGACACGTTTGGGTTGCGTTTGCTGGCGGCAATAACGCAGGGCGCCCGCGACCAGCGTTCCGGTCGATGAACCTCCAAAGATTCCTTCCTTCCGCAAAAGATCGCGCGCGACCGCGAAACTCTCTTCATCGTCAATTTCAAAAGCGTCGGTCACCAGCGACATGTCCGCGATTTCCGGAATGAAATCTTCGCCAATGCCTTCGACCGCCCAACTGCCGGACTCCACCAACTTCCCGGTCTTAACGAATTCATAAAGAATCGATCCAGTCGGATCGGCCAGGACCATTTCGATTCCGCGGCGTGGTTTGACCCGATTAAAAAAATGGCCGAGGCCGGTCAACGTTCCGCCCGAACCAACGCCGCAAACAATTGCATCGACGTCGTGTCGCATTTGTTCCCAAATTTCCGGGCCGGTCGTGCGCTCATGCGCGAGCGGATTCGCCGGATTGCCGAATTGATTCACGTAAAATGCGCCCGGAATTTCTTCAGCGAGGCGCGCGGCGACGTCCTGGTAATATTCGGGGTGCCCGCGCGTCACGTCCGAGCGGGCCAATCGCACTTCGGCGCCGAGCGCGCGGACATGCGAAATTTTCTCCTGCGACATTTTGTCAGGAATCACGAGCAACACGCGGTAACCTTTTGCCCCCGCAACCAGCGCGAGGCCGAGTCCGGTGTTTCCGGCGGTCGCTTCGATCACCGTCCCGCCGGGCTCAAGTTTCCCTTCCTCCTCCGCGGCCTCAATCATCGACAGTGCGATCCGGTCTTTGATCGAACCGGTTGGATTTTGATTTTCCAATTTCAAAAAGAGATGACACGGGCCGGTGTCGAACTGGGTGATCTCAACCAGCGGCGTCTCACCGATGAGCGAGAGAATCGCCGGAGGCCTTTTTGTTGAACTGGGTGCTGTGGAAACTTCGAGCATCAAAATAGAGTGAGCGTTTCGCCCGGATAGTCGATCGCGACTTTGTAATTGCAGAGAAAATTGTAACCGACGATCCCGTCGAGTTTTGCGCCGATGGCGGCACTGAGCATTTCGAAAAAATCTGCGACCACGACCGTCATATTGTCGATCTTAGCACCGCCGAGCTGAAATGATTCAATATTTCCAGCGCGAACGTCGACCTGCGGACCGGCCGTGGTGCCAGCGCCAATGGGCGAACTAGCGATCTTGAGTTCCTTCGCCAGCTGCGGCGTGATCGCGGTTGTCGACGTCCCGGTGTCGATCGCGAATTGAAACGGTCCACGGCCATTGAGGTGAACATCAATCAGGAGTAACGGCTTGGCCGGACTGGCCAGACGAATTGGCAGTTCAGCTTTCGCTGAGCGACCGAAAGTCTCAACTCGCTTAGGATCATCAAAGTGGATCTCGCAGTTGCGGTAATCGATCGTAATCCGAAAATATTTCAGAAAATTGTAGCCGAGGTCGCCGTCGATTTTCGCCCCGATTGTCTTTCCGACGTGGGCGAGATCGACAATCCCAAGATCGACATCATCAATCCGGGCGTCGCCCACGGCGAGCGAACCGGCCTTCGCGAGCGAAACCGCTACCTTGCCGCCGGCGGACTGACCTTCTTTAGATCCGACAATCTTTACGCTCAGTTGCTTCGCCAGTTCCGGGGTGAGCAAGGACGTTCCCGCGCCGGTATCGAGAATAAAATCGAACGGACCGCGCTCGTTTACGTGGACCGGAAGAAGAATGAGTGGTTGAGCTCCGCCGGCGAGCCGGAATTTAACTTTTGCGCTGCTCGGAGAAAGAGTCGCCGCGGTCATTCGGGCAATTTGGGTTCGCCTTTATGCGACCATTCCGACTTGCTGTCCTCGAGAAACTGCTGAAGCACATCAAAACGCACTTCACCATAATTCAAAGCGTAGCGAAGGTCGCCGCCTTTATAGACCCAAGTCGTCGGAATCCACGAGAGCTGCATTCCCGCGAACTGCTTTATCTTATTGTCGCCGCGGCGCGGACCGGGATCGGCCAGAACGGTCACGTTGGATTGATCCGCGATTTGGAATTTGGAGAGCATCGATTTTCCATCGCCGCCATCGTTCCAAACCGAAACGAAATAGAATTTCACCTGTGGATTATCTTTCACCATCTTCAACCAGCCGCCGTTTTTGAGTTCGGTCTGGCAATTTGAGCACCACGGCGCCCAAAGATGAACGACGGAAAGTTCCGGTGATTTGATTGCATCGACCACTTTTTGCTCGACAGACGCTTTAGGAACAAGAGCTCTATCGAGATCGTCCTGGCCGTTGGCACAAACCAAAAGCCCCATCACTGCGGCAAAGATCGATCCGCCCATGCCAAGGCGGACAGGTATTCGTAAGATCGACATCGAAGAGAAATATGGAGAGAAACGTGTCTCGCTCAACGCTGACTTCAGGTTGTATTTCCGCTAAAACCGGCGTAGGTGGAGCCGGCCGCACAGAAATCAGGTAAATATGATGCCATCGACAAGTAAAAGGACATCGACCGAAGTCTTCGAATGCGAAGCTTGCGGCGTGCGAAAGCGTCTCGAGTCAGCCAAACGGCATTGGTGCGATGCGTGTACCCGCGGCAGTCCGGTGGAAATGCGACGGACCAGAGATAAGTGGAAGACCACCAGCAGAGCTCCGGGCGGCAATTAAAGAACACGGGTTTTTCGGGGATCTGACGGCTCACGATCAGGGTTTGACCAATCACGCGAAACCGCATACTTTGGCGCTCCGTTTTCCGCTGCTTTAGCTGCACGGAAAGATCGATCCCGCGATTGCGGGATCGCGTGCCCCAAGGAGGCCTTTTTTAATTATGGTGCAAATGCAGGATGTGATGTCGAAGCCGATGCCGGATTTCCGGGAAGGCTCGATCGTTAAAGGACGTATTTTGGAAGTTCGCCCGCGCGAAGTGCTGGTCGACATCGGGTACAAATCGGAAGGCGTTATCTCGCTGGCGGAATTTGAAGACGTAGAAAATTTGGAAGTCGGCGATGAAGTCGACGTGCTGCTCGAGCGATTGGAGAACGACGAGGGCATGGTTGTGCTTTCCAAAGAGAAAGCGGCCTATCGCCAAAATTGGAACAAGATCGCGGCCGTGTTTCAGGACGACGGCCTGATCAAAGGCAAGGTCAAATCGGTCGTTAAAGGCGGATTGATGGTGAACATCGGCGTGGAGGCATTTCTGCCGGCATCGCAGATCGACATCGTGCCGCCGAAAGATTTACAGCAGTTCGTCGGCAACACCTACGATTTCAAGATCGTCAAAATCAATGACGATCGCCGCAACGTCGTGCTTAGCCGTCGCGAATTGATCGAGCAGGAGCGGAGCGAGAAGAGACAGAAATTCATGGACAGCGTGAACGTGGGCGACCGCGTCACCGGCACGGTGAAAAATCTGACCGACTTCGGCGCGTTCATCGATCTCGATGGCATGGACGGCTTGCTTCATATCACCGACATGACCTGGGGCCGACTCGGGCATCCGAGCGAGCTGGTCAAAGTTGGACAACAACTCGAAGTCCAGGTCCTCGATATTAATAAAGAGAAAGAGCGCGTCTCGTTAGGCCTGAAACAGACCCAGAAAAATCCGTGGGACCAGATTGAAGAAAGATTCCCGGCCGGCCAAAAGGTCAAAGGCAAGATCACCAATCTCGTTCCTTACGGCGCGTTCGTGGAACTCGAGGAAGGCGTGGAAGGTCTCATTCACGTTTCCGAACTTTCATGGACGAAGCGAATCATGCGGCCGTCCGATATTTTGACGGTCGGTCAGGAAGTCGAAGCCGTTGTGCTCGGCGTAAACAAGGAAGAACAAAAAATTTCATTGGGCCTGCGCCAGCTCGAACCGAATCCGTGGGATGAAATCGAGAAGAAGTTCACCATTGGCAGCCGGGTGAAGGGAACGATTCGGAACATGACCGCTTACGGCGCGTTCGTGGAGCTCGATGAAGGAATCGACGGAATGATCCACGTGTCCGACTTGAGTTGGACCCGGAAGATCAATCACCCGAGCGAAGTCTTTAAGAAAGGTGACGAAGTTGAAGCCGAAGTCATCGACATCGACAAAACGAATCAACGGATCAGTCTCGGCATCAAACAGCTGAGCGATGATCCATGGAAGAACATCGATCAGAAATACAAGATCGGTGATCTGGTCAAAGGCAACGTGACCAAGCTCGCCAGCTTCGGCGCGTTTGTGCAACTAGCCGACGACATCGACGGCCTCGTTCACATCTCACAGTTGAGCGAAGACCATGTCGCAAAAGTGAAAGATGTGCTCAAGGTCGGCCAGGAAGTCGAAGCGCGCGTGATCAAAGTCGACAAGGTCGAGCGCCGCATCGGATTGTCGATCAAAGCCGCGAATTACTCCGAAGAACAATTGCGCAAGGAAGCGGAAACCTTCGATACGCTCCGTCCGGGCGAAGACATGGTCGGATTGGAGAAAGCTTTCGCCGCCGCCGAGCAGGAAGAGTATCGCCCCGGCGAAGCGAAAAAGGAATCGAAGGAACCGAAGGCGTCCAAGGAACCAAAAGAAGCCAAGGAGCCGAAGGAATCCAAGCGCGAGTCGAAAAAAGAGTCGAAGAAGAAGTAATTTCGTTAGACCGTTGCGGACGGTTATGTCACGCAGCCTCAGTCGGCATCAACTTCGATTATTTTATCGCATTTCTTCGAGCACATCGGCGACCGCATTCTGCAACGGGTACGGACCGTTTCCGTTTAGGGCAAGATCGACATCTTCGAGGCGCCGGATCAAGCCAAGGACTTCGCGACGCGCGATTGGTCCACCGGCAGCGGCGCAAAAGTGAGTGCGACAACCGAACGGTCGATCTTCGTAGATCAGGCAGTTGCCAGTGTCTTGTTGAAGCATTGGGCACGAGCCATCGGAATTTTCCGGCAGCGATTTTCGGCCGGTGGCGCGAAACGCCATGGCCGCGACGACTGCCTCGCCTTTCGTCAGATAAGGAGTGCGTCCGGTCAATTTGAAATGACAACATTCCGTCTTGCGCAGGCAATTGCGCTGGATCGGCTTTTTCGCAAGATCGACATAAACCTGTCGCACCTCCGCTAACGCGGTCTGCAATTTCTTCGGAGAACCGGAGGGACATGCTTCTGCATGTCCAAGGACGAGCGGAAGCTCGTCCCTCCGCATTTGGAAATCTCGAGATTTCATGGGCTAATAGGTTCGACTCCGGCCATAGCGTGTCCCGCAATCCACCCGGTGGTCCAGGCGGCCTGGAAATTAAAGCCGCCAGTGATGCCGTCGATGTCGAGCAGCTCTCCCGCGAAATAAAGATTTGGCGTGATCCGGCTTTCCATGGTTTTGAAATTGATCTCGCGCAATCGCACGCCACCGCAAGTGACAAATTCCTCTTTGTTCAGCAACTTCCCATCGACTTCGAGTTCCGTTGCCCGCAACTGCCGAATCAGTTCATTCATTCCGGTACGTGTCAGCGAAGTCCAAGTCGTTTCCGAAGAAACGCCAGCGTTCGAACCCAATCTCTCCCAGAGTCGCGCTGGAATTGCGCCGACGGGTGAATTGTTTACTCGCCGGGTC
>DASTJU010000055.1:0-8226 GCA_035716295.1 Chthoniobacterales bacterium
CAAACGCGCTTGCTGGAGAATTTTCCGAATCGCGGAAAAGGGGCGGCAGTGCGAAGCGGTTTACTTGCCGCCACCAAACCAATCGGATTGTTCTTTGACGCCGATCTTTCCACGCCGCTGAGCGAAATTCCCAAAGTGATCGAGCCGATTACGAACGGAGATGTCGATCTTGCCTTTGGTTCGCGCGCGCTCGATCGCAGGCTAATTGGCGTCCGGCAGCCGTGGCGACGCGAACAGGCCGGTCGCGTTTTCAATTTGATCGTGCGACTCGCAACTGGAATGCCGTTCTGGGATACGCAATGCGGTTTCAAAGCGTTCCGGCTGGATGCCTGCCGGCCAATTCTGGAAAAAGCGCACACCATCGGGTTCGCGTTCGATGTCGAACTTCTTTTTCTCGCCTACCGAGCGGGATTGCGGCTCCGGGAGATCCCAGTGCGCTGGAATCATGCCGAAGGCAGCAAGGTGCACGTGATCCACGACAGCCTGCGCATGCTGCGCGAAGTGATCGCGCTCCGAATGTCGGCGTAATTACTTCTTAACGATCTCGGCGTTCTCGAGCATCGCAATGCCGCCGCGCTCGGCTGCCTTGCCTTTCAGCGTTACCGTTTTGCCGCAGAACTCGGCCAATTGATCATTCATTGGCTTGTGTTCGCCGACGACCAGGTACGCTTTGCCATCACTGACGATCCCGACCGGACCACCGCCTTTGATGCATTTCGCGCCACAGGATTGACCATGAGTTTCGCCGATCGCGTTGTGATCGACATAGCACATCATGTCCACGATTTCGCCGGTCACCGTTTTCTCGGCACCGGCGCTGAGATTTTCTTTTCCGTGCTGATGCTCTTCAGCACGAGCGAACGGAGAAAGTGCTAAAGCGACTACGAACGTGGCACTGACTGCCATCTTGCAGAGGTTTGGTTTATTCATGATTCATTTTCCGCTCTTCTTGGCCTCGATCAAATCCGCAAACTGCGAAAAGAAATAAGACGCGTCATGCGGGCCGGGCGCCGCTTCGGGATGATATTGCACGCTGAAGATCGGCAATTCTTTGTGACGCATTCCTTCCACGGTGTTGTCGTTCAAGTTGATGTGGCTGACCTCGACATTTTTCGGGAGTGAATCAGGATCGACCGCGAAACCGTGGTTTTGCGCCGTGATCGCAACCCTGCCGCTTTTCAAATCCTTCACCGGTTGGTTGGCACCGCGATGACCGAATTTCAGTTTGAATGTCGATCCGCCGAACGCGAAGCCGAGAATTTGATGACCGAGACAAATCCCAAAGATCGGCTTCTTGCCCATCAAATCGGCGACAGTTTTGTGAGCGTAGGACAATGCAGACGGATCGCCGGGGCCGTTTGAGAGAAAAATTCCGTCCGGATTTTGCGCGAGCGCTTGTTCGGCAGTCGTCGATGCGGGAACAACGGTGACACCGAAACCTTTTTGCCGAAGCAGTCGCAGAATGTTTTGTTTGATGCCGTAGTCGTAAGCGACAACCCGGAACCGAATTGGCGGCAATTTCGGCTTGTTGTCGCCATTGTCATTCACGATCGACCATGGCTGACTCAACTTCTCCTCGGGGTCCCATTGATACATTTCCGGCGTCGAAACTTCGCGGACGTAATCCATTCCGATCACGCCTTCGCCCTCAACCGCGCGTTGCGCCGCTTGTTCGACCGAGAGCTTCTCCGTCGTTAAACACGCCTTCATCGCTCCGCGGGTGCGCAAGTGCCGCGTGAGCGCGCGGGTGTCGATTCCCTGGACGCCGGGGATCTCCCATTTTTTCAAATATTCATCGAGCGACATTTCGGAGCGCCAGTTGCTCGGTGCTTCGCTCAGTTCTTCAATTACGAACCCGCGGACGTGCGGCGAACGGCTTTCCTGATCGAGCGAATTGGTCCCGTAATTTCCGATCAACGGATAAGTCATGGTCACGATCTGGCCGCGATAGGAAGGATCGGTCAGCACTTCCTGGTAACCGGTCATCGCCGTGTTGAAGCAAATCTCACCGACCCGGGTTCCGGCTGCGCCAAATGATTCGCCCTCGAAATATTTTCCGTCTTCAAGAGCGAGCAAGGCGCGCATCGCGGGTGATTGTCGATGTTAACGAGCGAATTTCAATCGCCGCGGGAAAAAAAATGCCCGAATCGAAAATTCGACTCGGGCATTCCCAAAATTTTACCCCACAGATGCCGTTCAGGTGAATCTCCCGTTCCCTTTCGGTAAACGGCGGATGACCGTCGCTGCGGAATCTGACTTCCAATGAAGGCCTGTCATTCTCCGCACCAACCAAGCCTCCTATATTTCGTCAACTATCGGTTCGGGGACGTCACCTCAATCTCGAACATCGCAGGGTAAATTCGAAAGCCGTTGGTTGAGAGTTGAGTGGAAAGCACTGGTTTCCTTCCCAACCCTCAACAAACGGCTCTCAATCTCAAAGAACTACTCGCGCAATTCCGCGCCGAGGTCGTGTCGCAAACGCTCGCGAATTTTCGCGTGCACCGCACTCACTTCCTCACTCGTCAGTGTGCGACTCCGGTCTCGATATGTCAATCGATATGCGAGAGACTTTCGGGCCGATCCAACATTTTCGCCGGCGAACAAATCGAACAGCTCCACGCTTTCCAGCAGTGGCTCTTTCGGATTTTCAATCGCGCGCAAAATTTTCTCGTGCGACGTTTCTTCCGGAAGAATCATCGCAATGTCGCGGGTGA
This sequence comes from Chthoniobacterales bacterium, assembly GCA_035716295.1. GTDB lineage: Bacteria > Verrucomicrobiota > Verrucomicrobiia > Chthoniobacterales > UBA10450 > AV40. Next base: position 2,715 of record DASTJU010000055.1, read on the forward strand.
CGGCCGGAAATTTTTCGATGTCGCGAAACTTTCTCGACAGTTCGTCCGGCTTCAAAAGCAGATCGGCGTGCAACTCGGCCACGAACACGGAACCGGGCGCGCTCGATTTGGCTGAGGAAAGTTGTCCGCCGAAACCGATCATTCGATCGCCCGAATAAATGTCGACCGGCAGCGCGAGATCAGGAAAGTTTCCGGGACGAAGTGAAAGTTTTGGAACGACGTTCTCCAGGGCGCCCTTCAAATCGAAAAGATCGAGGCGGCGATTGGTTTGAGATCGCCAATCTGGCGCGCCGGCAGAATTTCCCCAAATCAAAACGCCGAGGTGACGTTCCTCTTTTCCAGACGGCGGAATAAACGTGCGGCCGATCTCAAAGATCGCGACGCGTTCCGCGCCGGCGCGAATATTTCGGTCGAGCACCGCGAGTAATCCGACCAAAATGCTCGGACGCAGCGCGACCGCGTCTTCGCTCAGCGGGTTCCGGAGCTCGATCGCGCTCTCGCTGAAGGCGAAACGTTCGCGCGGCAACAACTTTGAAGTTCGAACTTCATCGAGTCCGACGGCGGCGAGCCGGCTCCGCCACGCCGATTCCAAATCGTGCGCCCGATCGGCCTCGCTCTTCGGCGTGAACCGGCTGCGGTCCGTTCCCGGAATTTTTTCGGCGCCGTAAGCGCGCACGACTTCTTCGATAAGATCGACATCGCGCTGCAAATCCCGCCGATAGCTCGGGATTTTCCATTTCGTGATCTTGGCGGCGCTCGTTTTCTTCAGACCGAATCCGCTCAGAATCTCGTCGAGCTGCTTCGGCTTGATCGCGACGCCAATCACGCGATCGCATTTTTCGTAGGTCAACGAAACGTCCGCCGGATTGGCGAGAATTTTACCGGCAGTGTTAATTTCCTTGGCCGGAGCGCCAGCTGCGATCTCTTGAATCAATTCCGTGGCTCGGTCCGAAGCGCGCAGCACCATTTCGGGATCGACGCCGCGCTCGAATCGATAACTCGCGTCGCTTGGAAGATTCAATTCGCGCGCGGTCCTGCGAATGCTCGCCGACAAAAAGTAGGCCGCCTCGAGCAGAACATTCTTGGTCGATTCGATGACGCCGGTTTCTTCGCCGCCCATTACGCCGCCGATTCCAACCGCGCGCTCTTGATCGGCCACAACGCACATGTCCCGTTTCAATGCGTAGGTCTTACCATCGAGCGCGAGAAATTTTTCTCCGTCGCGCGCCAGGCGCACGTTGATCCCGCCTTTCAACTTGTCCGCGTCGAACGCATGCGTCGGCTGACCGAGCTCGAGCATTACGAAGTTCGAAATATCGACGATGTTGTTGATCGAACGAATCCCGACGCTCTCGATTTTCGCACGCAACCATTGCGGGCTCGGGCCAACCTGCACGTTGTCGATCCTGCGCGCGGAAAAAAACGGACATTCGCGCGTCGCGCTGATTGTCACTCCCGTTTTTTTATTTGGGATTTTTCCGTCGCGCGGTGTTGATTTTAATTTCTTGCCGGTGAGCGCGGCGATTTCGCGCGCGAGACCAAAGTGACTGAGCAAATCGCCTCGGTTCGGCGTGATCTCGACGTCGAGGATCGTGTCGCTTGGGAACAAATCGGAAATCGGCGCGCCGACTTTTGCTTCCGGCGACAAGATCAAAAGACCGGCCGCGTCGGCGCCCAGACCGAGCTCAATCGCGCTGCAAAGCATTCCTTCGCTTTCCACGCCGCGCAGTTTGCTTTTTCGGATCTCAGTCCCGTTCGGCAACTTCGCGCCCGGCAATGCGAGCGGAACTTTGTCCGCGACTTTGTAATTGCTCGCGCCGCAAACGATCTGACGTTTCGTGCCGCTACCGTCGTCGACTTCGCAAACGCTCAGTCGGTCCGCATTCGGATGAGGCGATGCCGCCGTGATCTGCGAAACGATTACGTTGTCGATCTTCGCGCCGCGCGTCTCGATATTTTCGGTTTCAACGCCGGCCCGGGTCAACAAATCGGCGACCTCTTCCGGACTTTTTGGAAGATCGACAAATTCGCGGAGCCAATTGACCGAAAATTTCATGCGAATTGGCGGAGAAACCGCAGATCGTTTTGCGCGAAGAGCCGGAGGTCGGGGATGTCGAACAAGATCATCGCCAGCCGGTCCATGCCGAGACCGAACGCGAAGCCGCTCCATTTTTCGGGATCGTAAGCTTTGTCGCCGCGCGATTTGTTCACCTGCTCGAAAACGGCCGGATGCACCACGCCCGAGCCCGCGACTTCGATCCAGCGTTCGCCGCCCTTGAGGGCTTTCGATTTCACATAAACTTCGAGACTCGGTTCGGTGAACGGAAAAAAATGCGGACGAAATTGAACCGCCGTGTCGGGGCCGAACAATTCGCGCATGAAAAATTCAAGGGTGCCCTTCAAGTCGGCGACGCTGACGTTTTCGTCGACATAAAGTCCTTCGATCTGATGGAACTGAGCGGCGTGTGTCGCATCGATTTCCTCGTTCCGATAAGCAGCACCGGGCGAGATCACACGAATCGGCGGCGGCGTTGATTCCATCGTGCGGATTTGCACGGTCGAGGTGTGCGTGCGCAACAGGCGTCCATCCGGCAAATAAAATGTGTCTTGCTCGGTGCGCGCCGGATGTTCGGGCGGTGTGTTGAGCGCGTCGAAGCAATGCCATTCGTCTTCGATGTCGGGCCCATCGGCGAGCGCGAATCCCATTCGCCGGAAAATTTCGATCGACCGTTCCCACATTTGGGTGAGCGGATGCAACGCGCCGATCTCATGCGGCGTTCCCGGCAGTGAGATGTCGATCTTAGAGAGCGCGCCGGTTTCCTTCTGTGATCGAAACTGTTGCGCGCGCAGGTCGATCGCCGCGGTGACAGCGTTCCGAACTTCGTTGAGGAGTTTGCCGACGATCGGCTTCTCGTCCTTGGACAGCGTTTTCATTTGCTCGCCCCAGGCCGAAACGCTGCCGCTGCGGCCGAGATATTTCACGCGCGCGGCTTCGAGTGCTTGCTCGTCAGAAGCAGCGCTTATTTCTGCCAGTGCAGCTGTTTGAAGATCTTGAAGTGGGTGCGACATGAAAACAGCAAACGTTGAACGCTCAACGTCCAACGCTCAACGTCCAATTCGGAAAATTGTAGGGCGGGCGCATCGCCCGCCGATCTACGCCGCCTTCTTTTTCGACTTCGATTTGTCTTCCAGCGCGCTTTTCGCTTGATCGACAATCGACTTGAACGTGGTCTCGTCGCTGACTGCGAGATCGGCCAGGACTTTGCGATCGAGTCCAATGCCGGCAGCTTTCAATCCTTCGGCGAAGCGGCTGTAAGTCATTCCGTTGGCGCGAGCGGCGGCGTTCAGCCGCTGGATCCACAAATAACGGAAAGTGCGTTTGCGGGTTTTGCGATCTCGATAGGCCCAGTATTTGCCTTTCATCGTTGCGTCTTTGGCGTAACGGAAAAGCTTCGATCGGCGACCGCGATAACCTTTGGCGGATTTGATGACGCGTTTGCGTCGCGCACGGCTGGCCGGCGCGTTAGTGGCTCTTGGCATTTGTTGTTTTGTCCCGAATTACTCCGGGACTCCTCGTTCAGCGGGCTGTTCTTTAATTATCGATCTTTCCGACCTCGCTCGCTGATTAGTCCCGCAGCGCGGGACAGGTGGAAGGATGTTCCGAATCTTTCGGAGCGCGAAAAATAGAACAGTTTGTGGAAATCACAACTGAGTTCTGCCCGCTGAGGTCCGAGCCGGACTAGCATTTTCGTACTTCGACATTTTCTGATATAATCCGGCGCATGCATTGGCTCGGCCGCCATCGGTTATTGATCCTGAGCCTGATCGCGTTCTTTTGGACCGGCTTGGTTGGACTGGCGCACTTTTTCCCAGGCGCGCCGTTTCTTTCGACGATCTGGACGGGAGAGCGAAGTTTTTCCGACGTGTTGCGCCGTGAAGGGCGCAAGACCCAGACCCACTCGGATTTCGTTTTTCTCGGGATCGATCAGCAATCACTGATACTGGATGCGGTCAGTCCAGATGAAATTGCCAAGGATCCGGCGTTGCGATTGATGGCGGCGCAGCCGTACCCGTGGTCGCGCGAAGTCTGGGCGCTGCTCATGGACAAACTTTTCGGAGCTGGCGCGCGCCTAATCATGTTCGATATAGTTTTTGGCGCGACCACCGATGCTGATCCGGCATTTCACGCTGCATTGGACAAATATCGCGATCGGGTAATCATCGCGTGCAATTTCGATGATCAGCACAATTTTCAGCTTGTTTTGCCAAGCAAAACGCTGATTCCTGCGCCGCAGGACGAAGATGATCGCGTCGGTTTCATAAACTACTGGCGCGATCTTGATGGCGTAGTAAGGCGCGCGCGTTTTCATGTTTCTGATCGATGGTTGGCTGATCAGCCTGAGTTTCCGGGCGAAAAGATTTTCTCGTCGGTGGTCGCTCGCGCTCTCATCAAGTTGGGTCGGTCTGACGCGCTGCCTGATGACATCAATGCCCACGCGATCCGCTTTGGGTCGGAGATTGCGTATTACCCGGCGCCTTTGTACGAAGTCTTTCTTCCGGCGACGTGGCAGGCCAATTATGGCGACGGGAAATTCTTTAAGGACAAAGTCATCATCGTTGGTTCGTCGGCTGAGATTGTGCACGATGTTGTTCCGACGCCGATCAACAATCGACTCTGGGGAGCGGCGTTGCATTTGCATGCGCTGGCCGCTGCGCTTGATCGAGAGTTTCTGTCGGAGACGCCAATCAACGTCGACTTTGTGTTGGTTATCATTGGCGGAGCGGTCGCATGGGCCATCGTCGCTTTCATGCGTCGGCCGTTGCTGACTTTTGCCACACTGCTCGCCATCGCTGCGGCTTATCTTGGGATGGCGCGAATTCTCTATGATCGAGTCGGGCTGCTCATCATGGTCGTACCAACCTTGAGCGCATTTCTCACCAGCGGTCTGTCTGGGCTCGGATTTGAGTACGCGCTGGAGCGGTTGGAAAAACTGCGCACGCGCCGCACGCTCGAGCGTTACGTTTCGAAAAATCTGGTTAAAGAAATTCTCGATAACCCGGGCGGCTACTACAACTCGATGCTCGGCTCGCGCAAACCGGTGACTGTGCTTTTTTCGGACCTGGTTGGATTCACGAGTCTTTCGGAGAGAGCCGATCCGGCGGTGCTCGTGGCGCAGCTCAATCGTTATCTCAGCGCGATGGTGCCGATGGTTTTCGATAACGGCGGCACGCTCGATAAATTTATCGGCGACGCGATCATGGCGGTTTGGGGAAACGTGAGCAGCCACGGCGTTGCCGAAGATGCGAAAGCAGCTGTGCGCGCCGCGCACGGAATGCGCCGGGTAATGGTGAAACTAAATCAGGCCTGGGCCGCCGAAGGAATTAAACCGCTGACTTTTGGCGTCGGGATCAATCACGGCGAGGCCGTTGTCGGCAACATTGGTTCCTACGAGCCGCACGAACGACTCGACCCGACAGTGATCGGCGACGCGGTCAATCTCGCGTCGCGGCT
>DASTJU010000056.1:0-3968 GCA_035716295.1 Chthoniobacterales bacterium
CGGGCGCGGATGTAATGCGGCGGTTTGTCCGGAAAGGGATTGTTCGCGAGCAACGACAAGGTGTCGGGATCGTTGTGCAAGAGTTTCCAGACAAAATGAAATGTCCACGGGTAATCGGCGGGCGAAGCCATGGCCGCGAACCAGATTTGCCAGTCGATGCGCGGCTGATAAGGCGCAATAAACGACGGACGCCGGTTGGGATCTCCTGGCTTGGCTACAAATTCGTACTCTTTCCATTTGGTGTCGCCGGTAATGACCGCGTCATCCGTTCCTTCAAAAACAATTTCGTCGCGTTCGCGCCCAACCACTCCGAATGCGCCGTAGGTATTGACCAGATCGAGTCTATTAAACGCCGTATTCATCATCTGGCGGCGCGAGACCAGATTGAGCACGGGATCAATACTCAAGTAAGCAACCAGGATCGACAACGCGACCGCGACCGTGTTGATGATGTTTGACGGTTGTGATTCTTGCGCAGCGCGCTCCGCGCGTTTGACCAGCGGCTTCGGTAGAACGTGTCGCAGCAATGTGTCATCAAAACAGGCGAGAAACGGAATGATCGTCAGGTAATTCAGGAAGGAAAGATTGCCGCTGATGATGAGAAAGATTTGAAAACTGACAAGCAGTACGCCCGCGACGTGTCGCGCCGTTCTCGGGCCAAACGAAAACCACGGAACTACTAACTCGATAAAGTGGTTCCAAAACGTTTCGATTCGATGAAACCAGTGCGGTAAAAGATGGAGATAGCGGCTGATCGGGTTTGGGATCGGCTGCGTTTCGTAGTGATAAAACATGCAGGTCAAATCGCGCCAACACTCGTCCCCGCGCATTTTGATCAGCCCGGCGCCGACCATGATGCGAAAACCGAGCCAGCGAAAAAGCCAGATCACTAAAATCGGCGGCCGGGATTTCGGAAACGGCCGCCCATCGAGCAACGGACAGAGAAAGATCGACAAGAATCCGGTTTCGAGCAGCTGAATTTCCCAACCGTAGCCGTACCAAATTTGGCCGACGTGCACGATCGACATGTACATTGCCCACAACACCGTGAGCAGGATTGCATTGGCATATCCGCCGAGAACAACGAGCGACAGCGCAAACCCAACCCACGCGAAGATCGACATCCCCTGATCAGTGCAACCAATCCAAAATAATGTCGGCACTTCCAGCATTCCCTCCGTTCGGGAGCCGAGGTGGGAATGAATGTTGTAAAGAAGGTCGTGCGCCGGAGTCAGGCCCTGTCGTCCAATCAGCGGCACCAGTTGCCGGGCCGCGACTAAAAACGCGATCGTGTAAACAAATCCAAGCAGCCGCAGAATGACAAAGCGTGTCAGCCAATACGAATTCCCACGCGCGAAAAACTTTTCGAGGGCGTTTTCGTCATTCATCGCGACACAGAAATTAAAGTGCCAGGGGGGAGAATTGAACTCCCGACCAAGGGCTTATGAGTCCCCTGCTCTACCGCTGAGCTACCCTGGCTAGTAAGCGGCGACAAAGTTCAATCGCCGGTGCTTTCTGTCAACGCAGTCAGCGAGACGTCGATCTTGGGAAAACTCGAGCTACTTTTTCGGCTTTGAAATATACGGCGCGAGATCTTTCGCGCTTCCGCGAATAGCGGCCATGAAGCAAATGCCTTTGTCCTCTTTGACCACGCCGACCCAGCGTTCTTGTTCAACATTCCGCCAGCCGGAAAATTCCCGCGCCTTCCCCGTTTTCGGGTCGCGCTCGGCCGGAAACAGAAAGAACTGCATTTTCTTTTCTACGACCCAAACCTGGGCGACGCGTTGCCCTTCCTCATCGTCGAAAACACGACAGCCAAGTGTTTTTAACTCCGCGAATTCCGGCGGCACATCGTAATGCACGAGGCGATGCTTCATGAAAAGGAAATCGCCCAACGCGCCGGCATCCGTCTTCACCGGATCAAGCATCATCGCGTGAGTGGAACTCGCCGTCGTGAGCAAGCGACGAGCGGTCGTTTCGCCCGGAAAGCGATTCAATCGGTCCACCAGCTGAAAAATCGCGATAATCGCAATGACTAGGACCGCGATGCCGGTCGCAACGAACGCCGGGTTCTGCACATATTTCTTCCAGGCTCGACGCGTCGGCGCGATAAACGTATCGGTTGGGATCCAATCGGTAATCTCCTGCGGGATCGGAATTGCCTGAACTAACTCAGTTGCCGCTTTGTCGAAATTTTGCTGAAGCGCAAACGCTTCGGTCTTCCGCGCGTGATGCAGAGCCGTGCGTAATGCGCGATCATCCACTCGCTCCTCGCGAATCGGCGCGCAATGCATAAGCATTTTCTCTTTTCGCGAAAGTTGGACTGCGCTCATGTTTGGGTCGCAGGAAAGGTCGCGTCCAACCATGATTGAAATTGACGGCGACCGTCGCAGAGCAATTTCGACAACTCCGGCGGCTTCAATTCGCTGACCGACAGCAAGTCACGATAATTAAACTCATCGAGATAAAAAAGTGCCAGCGCGGTGCGTTGCGGATCGGGTGCGCCGGAAATCCAGACCGCGAATTGTTGTGGCTCGAGCTTTTCGATTTGCGCCGGCGCCCAGTCGGCAAGTTCGTCCTGTTCAAGATCGACATCCTCGGCCTGCAAGCCTTGCTCGCCCGCTTCAAGGCAGCGCCAGCGCGCATTGCGAAAAAACCAGAGCCGATCGCGCGGGGCTTCGCTATTCGCAGCCAGCTGGGCGGCTTCGCGGAGAGTAGCGTGAAAAATTTCCTGGGCTTTCGCCGCGTCAGCCAGCATTAGAAAACAGAAGCGGTAAAGCTGGAGCAGATTTTGTTTTTCTTCGGCCACGCGGAATTCTCCGCGCCAATGTTACGCGCCTCGGGTAGATCGCAACGAAAAGATGTCGATCTTACGTGAGCTTTTTCAGGCGGCGCGCGACTTCCTCCGCGTTTTCACGGCTGTTGAAGGCCGATATCCGAAAGTAACCTTCGCCTTGGGCGCCAAACCCGGCACCTGGCGTCACGACCACGTTAATTTCCCGCAACATCCGATCGAACAACTCCCAGCTGGTTAGGCCAGCCGGGGTTTTAACCCAAATGTAAGGCGCGTTCGCGCCACCAAAGACCTGAAGTCCAATTTCTTTGCACGCGTTTCGCAGGATTTTTGCGTTGCCCATGTAGTGCTCGATCAACGCGCGACACTGTTTTCGGCCTTCGTCTGAATACAAAGCTTCCGCGCCGCGTTGGACCGGGTAGCTTACGCTGTTTGCTTTCGTGCTCCAACGGCGGTGCCAAAGTGGATGGAGCGGTAATTTTTTTCCGGAATCGGTGCGAGCAAGCAACGTTTTCGGCATCACTGTGAAACCACACCGTACGCCGGTGAAGCCGCCGATTTTGGAAAAACTTCGGAATTCAACGGCGCATTCGCGCGCGCCTTCGATCTCGAATATCGAATGCGGAATCTTCGGATCCGAAATGTAAGCTTCGTACGCGGCGTCGAACAAAATCAGCGCGTCGTGCTGGCGCGCATAATCGATCCAGCCGGCAAGTTGCTCGCGAGTCGCGACCGCGCCGGTCGGATTGTTGGGAAAACAGAGATAAACAAGATCGACATGTTCCTTCGGCGGCGCGGGAACGAAATTGTTTTCGGCGGTGCACGGCAGATAAACGACGCCTTCGTAACTCCCGTCTTTTCGCGCCGCGCCCGTGTGACCGGCCATCACATTGGTGTCGACGTAAACCGGATAAACCGGATCGGTGATAGCGATTTTGTTTTGGTCGCCCAGAATATCGAGGATGAAACCGCAATCGCACTTCGATCCGTCCGAGACAAAAATCTCATCGTCGGCGACGTCGATCTTGCGATCGCGAAAATCCTTCTGCGCGATGGCCGATCTTAGGAATTCGTAACCCTGCTCCGGCCCGTAACCGCGAAATGTTTCGCGGTGCCCAAGTTCGTCGACCGCGCGCTTCATCGCTTCGATCGCCGCGCGCGGGAGCGGTTCGGT
>DASTJU010000057.1:0-3277 GCA_035716295.1 Chthoniobacterales bacterium
GGGCAATCGCAGCGCGGCGGCGTGGAAAATCACCATTTATCTGACGCTCGGCAGTTTTGTTCTGCTCATCGGACTGATTCTCCTTTATCAAAGTTTGCCGGCGACGGCCCGCACGTTCGACATTCGAGAATTGCAGGCCGCGATTACCGCGCATCCGCTCGCGGCTCCGGCGCAACGCCACATTTATCTTTTACTGTTGATCGGTTTCGGCGTTCTCATCTCGCTCTTTCCGTTTCATTCGTGGGCGCCGGAAGCTTACGCATCAGCGCCCGCACCCGCGGCCATGCTCCACGCCGGCGTCTTAAAAAAATTCGGACTCTATGGTTTTCTGCGATTGGCGATCCCGATGCTGCCGGATGGCGCTCATTACTGGATGTATCTGCTGGTCATCCTTTTGCTCGGCAACATTATCTACATCGGGCTCGTCACCATCGCGCAGAAGCAGCTCGATTGGATGCTTGGTTATTCAAGCGTGATGCACATGGGCTACATTTTTCTCGGGATCGCCAGCGCCAACGTTCTTGGAACAACCGGCGCCGCCGCGCTCATGTTCGCGCACGGCCTTTCGATTGCGTTACTTTTTGCCATCGCCGGTCAAATTCGAAACCGGACCGGCACTTTGCTCTTCGACGACCTCGGCGGGCTCGGCAAAGTGATGCCGTTCGCCGGTCTCGCGTTCGGCTTTGCCACCTTCGCCGCAATTGGTCTACCCGGTCTCGCGAATTTCGCCTCCGAGATCATGATTTTCTTTGGCGCGATTCGAAACGGATGGGAAATGCAACGTTTTCATATTTTCCAAATCGCGACCGTGCTCGCGCTGTGGGGCGTCGTTATCTCTACCGTTTACATGCTGCGCGCTTACCGCGCGACGTTCATGGGCACAATGAACGAGCGATGGGGAAAACTGGTCGATCTTGGCACCAGCCAGCGAGTTTCGGCCGCGTTGCTGATCGCGGGTTTGCTCTGGTTCGGGTTTTTCCCGCAAACGCTCGTGCGAATGGTGATGCCAACGTTTCGAACCTATTTCACCGCAACTAAATGATCGCGATCCGCGCGCCATATCTCGAGATCGCGGTGCTCGTCCTCGGCATCACCATCCTGCTCCTGGAAACATTTGCCGCCCGGATCGTGAAGAAAAACTTTGCCTACGCCGGCATGGTCGGGCTGTCCGCGGTGCTCATTGCCAGTTTTTTTCTCTCGCCTGATTCGTCAGATCAGCAAATCAGCGGCTTCTGGAGTTTTTACACCGCCGACGGGCTGTCGATCTTCTTCAAACGATTCACCCTCGTCACCACGATCATCGTGCTCGCCATGATGGTCGATTACGCGCCGGCCTTGCGCAAAGCTGACGAAAGCACCTCTGCGAATCTCGGCGAATTTTTTTCACTGCCGCTTCTGACTTGTGCCGGCTTGATGTATCTGGTCTCCGCAATCGATTTCATTTTTATCTTCGTTTCGCTCGAGCTCGTCACCATTTCGTTCTTCGTGCTCGTTAGTTTTCCGAGAAGAAATCCAATCGCGCTCGAAGCCGGCGTGAAATATCTCATCCTCGGCGCGCTCTCGACCGCATTTCTGGTTTACGGGATCACCTGGATCTTTGGCGTCACCGGCGAGACCAATCTGGCGCGAATCGCCGCGAGCTTTGCCAGCGGCAAGATCGACAATCACGCGGCTACTTTCGGCGCGGTGTTGGTGCTGGTCGGTCTCGGATTTAAAATCGCGGCGGTCCCGTTTCAAATGTGGGTGCCGGATGTTTATCAAGGTGCTCCGACACCGGTCACCGCATTTCTTTCAGTCGGCTCCAAAGCCGCGGGGTTCGTTGTTCTTTTGCGCGTGCTTCAGCCGTTTTTGATGCTGCCGAACATGCAACGCCTTGTCGTGTTGATCGCGCTGCTCACTGTCGTTTACGGCAACCTCGCCGCGCTCCCGCAAAATAATCTCAAACGGCTGCTCGGTTACTCCAGCATCGCCCACGCGGGTTATCTGCTCATCGGTGTCGCCTGCTTCGATGGCCGCGCCGTAACCTTTTATCTCGTCGCTTATCTGTTGATGACGCTCTTGAGCTTCGCGATCCTCATCATTGTCGCGCAACAAACCGGCGAGGAAATTGCCAGTTTCGACGGATTGGCGAAACGCGCGCCATTTCTCGCATTCGCGATGCTGGTAGCGATGGCGTCGCTCGCCGGCCTGCCGTTCACGGCTGGATTTTTCGGGAAGTTCTTCATTTTCGTAAGCGCGGTCGCGCAAAAACAAACCGCGCTCGTCGTCGTCGGAATCGTGACCGTGGCCTGCGGCTTTTATTACTACCTGAAAGTCGTCCGCGCGATGTATTGGCAGCCGAGCACGAACGACAATCCGATTCCGGTCAGCGCTCTCTCACGAGCGATTATGATCCTGCTCATCATCGCCACAATTGTTTTCGGCGTTTATCCGCAACCGATTCTGAATGCGTTAAAGCATTAACCGTTGATCGGAAGAGACAACCGCGGATTACGCTGATTTAAGCGGATAAGAGGAATTTCGAACCCAAGAAATCTCCTCTGCTGAATTCCTGCTTTCCTGATCAGATCCGGTTTTTCTTCTGATCCGCGATATCCGCGTGATCCGCGGTTCCGATTAGTCGCTTAGCTCAACGTTCCAGTAAGCAAGATCGACAAAGTGCCGCCAACTCTCGTGCTGCGGCGCGGTGAAAGTGACGTGCAGGAACGGCCGCCATTTCGGTCGCTTCGGTTTACGAACAAGCGCCATCTGCGCTTCGTACGGGAGGCGATTGCCTTTCCGGGTGTTACACGGAATGCACGAGCAAACGACATTTTCCCAGGTCGTCGTTCCGCCGCGATCCCGCGGCACCACGTGATCAAGATTCAAATCATTGCGATCGAACCCGTGGCCGCAGTATTGACAGGTGTTCTTATCCCGCTCGAAAACGTTGTGGCGGGTGAACTTCACTTCCTTTTTCGGGAGCCGATCGAAAAAGAGGAGCACGATCACGCGCGGGACCCGGATCTTCCACGAAATCGTCTGGACCAGCTCGTGATCGGGCGCGTCGGTTGAAAAATCGCGCCAGCTTTCAAAATCGTGGGTCAGGAAATTGCTCGCATCGTCCGCGGAGACGACATGCGCGTGTCCGGCGTAAACGAGCGAGAACGCGCGACGCGCAGAGCAGATGTTGACCGCCTGCCAAAGGCGATTCAGAACCAGGACCTGACTATTTAACAGCGAGTGCAAATTAATACCCTCGGTAAGTGGCCTTTGACGACATTTCCGCCAAAGTGCG
>DASTJU010000058.1:0-6863 GCA_035716295.1 Chthoniobacterales bacterium
GATTTTTTCCACCGAGGCTGACCTGATTCGGCCTCGGTGGATTGACGTACAAGAGAGAGCAGAGAGCCAGCCCGTGAACGTTAGCTTGGACCATGCTGTTAATTGAAGGACTTGAGTCGGCCTGGGTGCCTAAGCCTTGTATCGAATAAATGATTACAGTAGTCTCGCCGCCCGTGAATCCACGCCCGAACCAGTCCAGACCAGCCTCGCGACCTCTTACGGTGGGAGTTTTGCGAGGTGAAGGCAGCGCGCCGGAGTTAATCGATGTCGCCTTGCGCGTCTTGGAGGCCGTCTGCCAAAATCGCGGTCTGAAGTTGCGGGTCGAAGTGGGCGGAGACATCGGTTCTCTCTCAGCACGACGGACTGGCGAGTATCTCTCCGGCGAAGTCGTCGATTTTTGCCGCAAAATTTTTGGAGCGGGCGGCGCAGTTCTGGCCGGGGCGGCGGGAGGCCGGTTCGTTTACGACATGCGGCGCCAATTCAATCTTTATTACAAGCTTAACCCGCTGCGTTCCTATCAAGAGCTGCGCGATGTCTGCCGGATCAAACTTCCGGCAAAAGCGCTTGATGTCCTTCTGGTGCGCGAGAATCTACAGGGGATTTATCAAGGCGATTCGGTCGAGAACGCTTCCGAAGATGGGCGTGAGGTTTCGCATACCTTCGTTCACAATGAAAAACAGGTGCGAGCGGTCTTGGAAGTGGCGGCGGCAAAAGCGCGCTCGCGGCGAAACCTACTCACAGTCATTGGGAAAAACTCCGGCGCTCCCGCGGTCCATGCTCTTTGGGGCGCGTGCGCCATCGAAGTGAGCCAGGCGACCGACGTCGAATTTTCAATGTTGGATATCGATTATGCCGCTTACAAATTGCTCCAGGAACCCGACTCGTTCGACGTTATCGTCGCTCCGAATTGCTTTGGCGACATCCTCTCGGATCTCGGGGGTGTTCTGGCCGGAGCTCGCGGCCTCACTTTTGGAGCGAGCTATTCCGCCGAAGGCGCCGCGGTTTATCAGACAAACCACGGCGCCGCGTATGATATTGCTGGAAGTGACATGGCCAATCCGGTGGGCCAGATTTTTTCTATAGCGATGATGTTAAGAGAAACGTTTGGTTTGCGAACGGAAGCGCAGTTGGTTGAAGACTCTGTGCGCGGCGTTTGGCGAAATGGCTGGAGGAGTGCCGACCTGGCCGAAACCGGTTGCAAGATCGCAGGCACGCGGCAATTCGGAGAATTGGTGGCCGGAGAAATCTGCAACGCGGCCGTTCAGGATGAAGTCTGTTCCGCTATTGGTTGATCCCGAGGACGGTGTTTCACCGCCATTCGGAGCAGAGGTGGTAACTCACCGGCCGCCGTGCTCCGCACAAGTCCAGCACTGGACCGCCGCAGGGAAATCAATGATCGATTCCGCGGTCGCGACGGCAAGAGAAGCTCTCGAGCCATGGCGAACAATTGGCGCCGGACAACGACTGAAATCACTGCAAGCTTTCGGAAGCCAACTGAAAGACCACCGCGATGAGATTGTCGATCTTTTGGTTGAAGATATCGGCAAACCGATTCGCTTTGCCCGCGGTGAGTGGGCCCGCGCGCTGGCTCTGATCGACGCAGCCGCCCAACAGGTCGACGCGGGGCAAGATCGCTCTCCGACGGAAACCGGTTATCGTCGCGAACCGCTTGGCGTCGTCGCGCTGATTGGGCCATTCAACAATCCGCTGGCAATACCAATCGGTAAAATTGTTCCGGCGTTGCTTTACAGCAATGCTGTTATTTGGAAGCCGGCGATTCCCGGAACGCGGATCGCGCGCAAAACAGTTGAGCTGTTCGCAGCGGCAACGAACCGGCCCGAGCTCGTGCAAGTTTTGTGCGGCGGAGAACAGACAGCGCGCGAGCTAATGAGCAGTTGCGATGCAGTCACGCTTTCTGGTTCGTTGAGAACCGGACGCGTCGCCCAAGAAATTTGCGGCGCCCGTCAAATTCCGTTGCAAGCGGAGTTGGGCGGCAACAACGCAAGTATTGTCTGGCGGGACGCTGATCTGCCCGCAGCCGCGGCCAGCATCGCCGAAGGCGCTTTTGCTTTTGCCGGCCAGCGCTGTACCGCAAATCGCCGCGCCATTGTCGAGACGAGCATTTACGATCGTTTTCTGGACGAACTTGTCGCAGCGGGCGCCAGGCTTAGCTGGGGCGATCCCACCAACGAACAAACGCAAATTGGACCCTTGATTTCATCGGCGTCGTGTACTCGCGTTGCAAGCGTGATCGAGCGCGCGAAAAAGTCGTCGCTGACAGTGATGCGGCCTTTGCAAAAATCGCAAACTCCGCCGGGCGATGCTTGGCTGTCGCCTGCAATTATTTGTTGCGATGATCCGGCCCACGAAGTCGCGCAGGAAGAGACGTTCGGCCCGGTGCTGGTCGTGCAGCGCGCGAAAGATTGGGAAGAGGCGATTTGGCTTTGTAATTGCGTTGAGCAAGGTTTGGCGGCAGCGGTTTTCTCCGGCTCCGCAAAACTGATCGAAGACTTTCTGCGCCGAGCCAAAGCCGGCATTCTCAAGATTAACTGTTCAACTGCCGACGCCGCTGTCGATCTACCATTCGGCGGTTGGAAGGCGTCCGGCATTGGCCCGCCGGAACATGGTCCGGCCAACCGCGAATTCTTCACTCGGATGCAGGCAATTTATTTCCCATGAAAATGTGGAACCCGCTTAAGCAGATTGCCGCCCGGCTGAGCAAAGACGACATGGAACTGCTCGGGATCGACCGGACAATGCGGCTCGCCAAGAAGATCAATCGAGCTCGTTACGGCCGATATCAGCGGCGGCGCGAGCAGTATTATCGAGATGAGTTCGATCAACTGCTGAGCGAACACGCCAATGGTTCGACACCGAAACTGGCCGGAGCGATGGAAGATGGTTGGTTGCTCGACACTTCACACTCGTTGCCGCATCTGAATGAATTAATCGGCGAAGCAGAAGTCGTGATCGCCGAACGCGGCGGCCGTCCGCCGTCGCCGACTGGCAAGCCATTCATCGCCGATATCGCCAAGCAAGCCGATCTCGACCGGTTTCCGTCGTTTTTGAATTTCGCGCTCTCGGCGCCGCTTTTAAAAATCGTATCCGAGTATCTCGGTTTTGTTCCGATGCTTTCGACCACGATGCCGCCGGGTCTGCGATTGACCGAATCGAGCAGCAAGTTTGATCCAGGCGCGGGCGGCCCGTATCGCGAGAGCCAGCTCTATCATTTGGACCATCACGATTCGCCGCTGGTGTATGTGATCGTGCTCGTGCGAGATGTGACGATGCAAAGTGGCCCGTTCACTTTCCTGCCCGCATCAGTTTCGGAACGCGCGGCCAAAGCGCTCAATTATCGGGCTCGGAACGCGCCTTATCGAATCACGGACGAGCAGATGTACTCTGTCGTGGACGAGAAGGAGGCAATTCCATTCCAAGGTTCGAAAGGGAGCGTGCTGTTCCTCGACTCAAGCCGATGTTTTCACTACGGGAGTCGGGACTGCACCATTCCCCGTTACCAGACGATGTATGCGTTCGTTTCGCCCTGCCGCACCGATTTTAGCGATATTCTGGTCAAGCCTCGCCTTTATACGCGGCAACCAACCGATTCGCGTCTGCGACGGATGATTCTGACGAAAACCTTCTCGTGAATGCGAGCGGTCGCTGAAAAAGAAGACACGGTGGTTTCGCAACTGGAAAAAACGCTGCGTTCGGACGGGTCGCGTTGCGCGGTGCTGGGCAAGTCCGGGGCGCTGACTTACGCCAATCTCGATGAATTATCGGCGCGCTGCGCTGGCGCGCTTCAGAACCAATTGGAAAATCGGTTCGCGCCGATTGCGGTGATGATGAGCCATGACGCCCCTCTCATTGCCGCAATCGTCGGGATCTTGCGGAGTGGCGGGTTCTATTTCGTTCTGAATCGCGCGCTCCCACCCGCGCGCCTGCGGGAGGTCTTGGAAGAGGTTCGTCCCCGCGCGCTGATCACGGACGCGGAACATGTCGATCTTATCCAGGAAGCGACAACACCGGAGATCCAATTTTTCTTGTTCGAAGAACTGCTGAGGACTGCGGCATCGTTTTCGCCGCGGCCGGTTGATGGAAGTGGTCCCTGCGCACTTTTCTATACTTCGGGCTCGGCGCAAAAACCGCGGCCGCTCGTTTACACGCACGATGGGACAAGCCAAAGCATCAATAACCACTCCCGCTCATTGCAAATCACGGCGGCGGACCGCATCACATTGCTCGCGCCCGGCTCAGCCGCAGCGTCCGTGTCGTCGATTTTCGGAGCGTTGCTCAACGGCGCGACTCTTTGCCCGTTTCACCCGCTCCGGGAAGGGCTCCATCAAATGCGAAGCTGGATCAACACCAGCCAGATCAGCGTTTATCATTCGGTGCCGAGCCTTTTTCGCCGTTTCGCCGAAACCCTGCAAGCGGGAGAGATTTTGGATTCGGTCCGTATCGTCAAGCTCGGCGGCGAACCGGTCTTCCCTTCAGATGTCGATCTTTTCCGTCAACATTTTCGAAGCGACGCGATCCTGGTGAACGGTCTCGGCTTAACCGAAGCGAATGGCAACGTCAGCCACTTTCATGTCAAAGCCGACACGGCAGTCCACAGCACGACCGTGCCAGTGGGAAAACCGCTTGCCGGAATCGAGATGACACTGTTGGACGACGATGGTTTTGAACTGACGGCCGACGAAATCGGTGAAATTGCATTACGCGGAAAACATGTTGCTCCCGGATATTGGACCGGCGACGAGGTCCAACAGCGCGGCCCTGATCGAAACAGTTGGTTTCGGACGGGCGATCTCGGTCGGCGCGACACCATAGGAGTTTTAGAACATCTCGGTCGCAAGGACGACCAAATAAAACTGCGTGGCCAGTGGATCAGCGCGGCCGAAATCGAAGCCGCGTTCATGCAAATACCCGAAGTGCGCGAAGCAGCCGTGGTCACGACTGGGGAAGCCACGCGGAAGAGAATCAGCGCGTTTATTTCAACAAACAACGGGGAACTGCCTCCCGCGCAAATCCGGGCGCTGCTGCAACGACGACTGTCGGTTTGGTCGTTACCGCACGATATTTTCCAACTTCCGCAATTACCAATTTTGCCGAACGGCAAAATCGACCGGGCCGCGTTGTCGCGAGAAGTCAACGAACGCTCGAGTAAACGGACGGCGAAAGCGCCCTTCCCCGCCGATGCGCTTATGTTGCAACTCGTTCGGTTGTGGCAAAAAGCTTTAGAGACCGACAATATCGATACAGCGACCGATTTCTTTTCTCTCGGTGGAGACTCGCTGGCCGCCGCGACGATGCTGGCAGCGGTCGAAACTCTTTTCGGCGTTAATTTGCCGGTGTCGGCCTTATTGGAAGCTCCGACCATCGAAAAACTCGGAGCACTGATCAGAAAAGGTGGCTGGTCGGAAAGCGAGTTGCGGCTGGTCGCGTTGCAACTTCGTGGAAACAAGCCGCCGCTTTACTGCGTGCCCGGCGCGGGATCCGAAGCGCTGGCCTTTCGAGAATTAGCGGTTCATCTTGGTGACGACCAACCGGTCTTTGCTTTTCAACCGCAGGGACTTGATGGCGCGGCGCCATACCTGGACTCGATCGAAAAAATGGCATCGCACTATCTCGCAACGTTGCGGCGTCACCAACCGCGCGGACCTTATCATCTTTGCGGCAGCTCACTGGGCGGAGTCGTTGCATTCGAAATGGCTTGCCGTCTCGCGGAAGACCCAGAAGAAGTGAAATTTCTCGCCCTGCTCGATACTTACGGCGGCGAATATCCCGAAGTGAGAAAGGATCTCTCGGTCTGGCAGAAATTAAAGGTGGCCGCGCGGTCGCTCGTTCCGGTCGCACAAAGAGACAACATGAATCTTCGCTTGCTTGGCAAAGGAATTATCGATCGGTTCCGGCGGAAGATCGTTCATCTCGATTTGCGTTTTCATTTTCACCCTCGACTGCTGCCCTATCGTTTGCGATTCCTTTATCTCCAGGAGGTTTGCCTTGCCGCCCGCCGTCGTTACCAATTGCGACCGTTTCCCGGCAGAATCGATCTTTTTCGAATCGAGCACCAACCATCCGTCGAATTATTCGAACAAGATCCATTTCTAGGATGGAACGGGATGGCCCTTGGCGGAATCGAAGTTCACGACCTGCCCGGCTATCACGGGCAGCACTTGCGAAAGCCGAACGTGGCGATTCTCGCCCGGCAGCTGACGGCATGTCTCGACTCCCGCCGGAGCGGTTGACGAATTCCAACTCGCGTTTCCGGCCGGTCGATTTCATTCTACAGGAATGCAGGACGCGCTCACCCCGATGATGCAGCAGTATCAGCGGCTGCGGAAAAGCATTCCGGCCGACACTCTTCTGCTTTTTCGGCTGGGTGATTTTTACGAGCTGTTTTTCGAGGACGCCAAGGAAGCATCGGTGCTGTTGAATGTTGCGCTGACCAAGCGAAACGAAGTGCCAATGTGCGGCGTGCCGTATCACGCGGCGCCGGGTTACATCGCGAAGTTGATCAAAGCCGGCCGGCGGGTCGCGATCTGCGATCAAACGAGCGAGCCGCAGCCCGGCAAAATTGTTTCGCGCGACATCACCCAAATCATCAGCGCGGGGACGGTGAGCGAATTGAATTTGCTCGACGCCAAGCGCGCAAATTATCTCGGCGCGGTTTACACCGACAACGGCAGTTTTGGCTTTGCTTACGCCGATCTCACCACCGGCGAGTTTCGCCTCACCCAATTGCAAGATCGACAAGCGCTGCTCGACGAGCTGGCGCGCGTGTCGCCGTCGGAATTATTGGTCAGCGCCGAGCAAAAAGAATCGTTAGGCCAAATCGATCACGCGATCGAGTACGACAGTTA
>DASTJU010000059.1:0-3260 GCA_035716295.1 Chthoniobacterales bacterium
GATCGCCTCCCCCATTTGTTTCATGAAAACATCTTTCGGAATGTAGGCGGGCGGCGGCGGTTGAAAAAGCGGCAACCAAATTTGCTGAATGCGCCTCGCCAGTTCGCCATTCGGATTCGCGCATTCTTCGATCATCCGGGAGCGGCGTTCGCGATCTTCCGTCCCGAAATACGGGGGCAGGCGTGGGGGTACTTGAGCTCCGGGGCGATTCGGAATCGGCAACTTTTTAAAATAATCGTCGAGCGTCAGTTCTTCCTGTTTCAGAAACGCGACGTGTTCTTCAAGCGGCATCGCCAGATATTGGCTCACGCGTTGCGCCGGCGTTTGATTGTGAAAACGTTTCACCACTTTTTCGCCGCGTCCAAACGGCGGCGTGCCCGGTGGCGCGAAAAATAATCGCGGGACGATGCTGCAAATGATCGTGCCGTGAAAGTTCTCGTCGTTAGCCAAATCTTCCAGCACCGGAAAACCGCACATGCCGCCGGCGGCCAATTGGATCGGACGTTTGCCCAAACCATTCTCCATCTCGTCAAGATCGACATCGTACCAGGCGCGCGAATCGCCGATAATCACGATCGACTCGGGCTGGACCGCGCGACGGCGTAATGTCCAAAGATCTTCATTGTCATTGAGTGTCGGGCCATAACCGAGTGACCGGGCGTACAATTCCCACGCGATTGTGGCAGCGCTGACAACGATGGTGATAGTGACCGCGATGCCGCGCCAGGACGCCGGCGGAATTGGCCGCTCGAATTCCAGCGGCGGACCGCCGTGGATTTGTTCTTCCCGCGTCGGTCGCCGGAAAAACATCCGTGGTAAACGGAGGCGCTGTTTAAAATTGGAAATAAATGAAGGCATTACTGGTTCCTTGAGTGAAAATAATCGCGAAGGCCATGACCGAGCCGATCGCGGTGATCGCCCAGGCCGGCAAACGGATCACCGCGGTTTCAAAACTCTCATCGCGCATTGTCCAATGCATCCCGATCACGCCGGCGGTGACGATTCCGATTTGCAACAATTCGCGCGTGGTCAAAATCATGTCGCCGTTGGGATGGCCGCCAAACATTCCGCTCAACATTCGGCTGGCGATGGTGAAATCGGACGCGCGAAAAAACACCCAGGCGATGCAAACCGCTCCGTAAGTCGCGAAGCCGGCCGCGACACGCGTGAATGGACTGCCGGCCCACGGTTTGTTTTCAAGGAAAATCCGAATCACGCGCTCAATGACCAAATAAGAACCGTGCAACAATCCCCAGACAACGAAAGTCCAGGCCGCGCCGTGCCAGAGACCGCCGAGAAACATGACGATCACGAGATTCAGCGCCATCCGAAACGGTGCGACCTGA
Source organism: Chthoniobacterales bacterium (assembly GCA_035716295.1). Lineage (GTDB taxonomy): Bacteria > Verrucomicrobiota > Verrucomicrobiia > Chthoniobacterales > UBA10450 > AV40. Next base: position 1,347 of record DASTJU010000059.1, read on the forward strand.
TTGCCGCCGAGAGGAATGTAAAGGTAATCGCGCAGAAACGTGGAAAGCGAGATGTGCCAGCGCCGCCAGAAATCAGAGAAGCCAATCGCGGCGTACGGAAAACGAAAATTGTCTTTCAAATGAAAGCCGAGCGTCAGCGCAGCGCCAATCGCGGTGATGGAATAGCCGGCGAAATCGAAAAAGATTTGCCCGGCAAAGGCGAGCACACCGGCCCAGGAATCCAGCGCGACCAGCGGTCCGGCGTAACCGAAAATCCGATCGGCCGGGCCGGAAAGCAGCGTGTCAGCGAGAACAATTTTCTCGAACAAACCCAAAGTCATCAGCGCGAGTCCCCAAAGAAACTGGTTTGCCTTCAAACGCGGCGGATGGACAAGCTGGGGAAGAAAATCACCGGCGCGGACAATTGGACCCGCCACCAACTGCGGGAAAAATGAAACCGCGAGGATAAAATCGCGGAGCGAGCGGGTTGGCTGCAGAACGCCGCGATAAATGTCGAGCGTGTAGGAAAGGGAATGGAAGGTGTAAAACGAAATGCCGACCGGAAGCAGAATGTCGAGATGCGGTGGTTGATAGATGATCCCAATCCGCGCGACCAGCCATTGAAAATTTTGGAGCAGGAAATTTCCGTATTTGAAGAAACCGAGCATGCTCAGGTTCATGCAAACGCTGGCGACCAACCAACGCTTCTTGGCGTGTCGATCTTTCGCTTTGCCAAGCTGCCGCCCGAGCCAGAAATCCATCGCTGTGGTGGCAAAAAGAAGCGCGGCAAATGGCGGATTCCAGGCGCCGTAGAAAATGTAACTGGCGACGACGAGGAAATTTTTCCGCGCCATCCAGGAACCAATGCTCCAGTAAAGCGCGACGACGATTACGAAGAAGACGACGAACGTGAGCGAGTTAAACAGCATGGCGCAGGTGCGATTGAATTATGCTGCCGACAACGGTGACCAATTTACGCCAGCCATATTGAAGCAGACGTTTTAGATGTTGTTTCGCGGTCTGGCAAGATCGACATCTAGATCGTTGTGAAACCGTTTTTTCTGTTCGCCCCCGGCGCGGGCGCGCCGTCATCGCACCCCTGGATGCAGCGTTGGAGGCAAAGGCTCACTCAAATCGGCGAGGTTGAGACGTTCGATTACGATTACATGCGCGAAGGGCGGAAGCGTCCCGATCGCCTCCCACAATTAATCGCGGCGCATCGACGAGCTCTCGCCGGGGTGCGAACGAAAACATCCAGTCCGATTATCTTGATCGGCAAAAGTATGGGCGGCCGAATTGGTTGTCATGTCGCGCTCGAAGAGAAAGTGAATGGCATTGTCTGTCTCGGTTACCCACTTTGCGCGATGGGCGACCGCTCGAAATTGCGCGATCAAGTGCTGCGCGAGTTACGCACGCCGATTCTTTTCGTCCAAGGCACGCGCGATCCGCTCTGCCCGCTGGATTTACTCGAAGACGTTCGCAAGGAAATGGTCGTTCCGATGTTTTTTCATGTTATAGCAGGAGGCGATCATTCCCTGGTCCTCCGCAAAAAAGATCTTGGGCAGGAAACGCAGGACGATGTCGATCAAAGAATCGCGAAAGCGATCAGCGATTTTGTCGCGCGGAACTTAACTTAGCGGCAGCCAGTTGCCCGGCTGCGGCACAAGCTTCGTGCCGTTGAGCGAGAGGTAAGTGTATTCCTGCAAGAGCCGCTCGTAATCGGAGAGAAGCTTCATCGCGTCATTCGGCTTGAGGAAATCGGTCTTGATCGCGACATCGATCTGCGCCTTCAACAGCTGCATTAGCTGGACCTTGTCCCACTGCGTCATCGCGAGCACTTCGCCGATGGTGCTGCCTTCGATCACTTCCTCGATGTACCAACCCGATTCTTCGTCGGGATCGAGAAAAATGTGCACCTCAGTGACGCGGCCGAAC
>DASTJU010000060.1:0-4353 GCA_035716295.1 Chthoniobacterales bacterium
GCCCGACGGACGCTACCTCATCGGCGTCTCAGGCGGACGCGATTCAATTGCGCTGCTGCACTGGTTGCACGAATGCGGCTACCGAAAACTGATTGTCTGCCATTTGAATCATCAACTCCGTGGCCGATCGAGCGACGCGGATGCACGGTTCGTCGAAAAATTGGCCGTTAAGTACGATGTCGCTCTCGAAATGGGATCCGCGAACGTGCGAGCGCTCGCGGCAAAGCAAAAAATTTCGATCGAGGCCGCGGGACGGGAAGCGCGCTATAAATTTTTTGCTCAGGTAGCCGATCGCCTGCAATCTCCCGCCGTTTTTCTCGGCCACCACGCCGACGATTTGGTCGAAACTTTTCTGATCAACCTGTTTCGTGGTTCCGGAGCGACTGGTCTCGGCGGGATCCGAGAAGTTTCGAAACGCCGGGTTGAAGAGGTCGATCTTACAATCGTTCGCCCCTTGCTTGGAGTCTGGCGGAACGAAATCGACGATTACGTTCGCAAGCATCGGCTGAAATTTCGCGAAGACGCGTCGAACAAAAATCTGGCGCCGCTGCGCAACCGGATCCGGCAGCGAATTATCCCCTTTTTGGAGAAGGACCTCGGCCGAAATATTCGCCAGAGCATTTGGCGCGCGGCGACGATTGCGACCGAAGAAGAAAACTGGATCGAAGATCAGCTTCCCAACGCCACCGATGTCGACCTTGCCGCCGGAGCGTCTCCGGCAGAGGCGGCTCTTTCGGTCGCGAAGCTGCGCGACTTGCCGACCGCTCTTCAGCGCCGCGAAATTCTGAAATGGCTGCGCACTCAAAAAATCACGAATGTTGGTTTCGATGTCGTGGAAAGCGTCCGCTCTCTGCTCAATCACGATGCGCCAGTAGCCAAAGTTAATCTTCCGCAGGATCGACATGTTCGGCGTCGTGCCGGGAAAATTTTCATCGAGTGAATCTGCGTAAATCTGCGTAATCTGTGGTCTGATGAGTTCTGATATTCGCGTCCGTTTTGCTCCGTCGCCGACCGGCTACCTGCACATTGGCGGCGCGCGCACCGCGTTGTTCAATTGGCTCTTCGTCCGGCATCACGGCGGCAAATTGGTTCTGCGAATCGAAGACACTGACACTAAACGCAACACCGAAGAAGCAGCCGCGGCGATTTACGACGGCTTGAATTGGCTCGGGCTGAATTGGGACGAAGGTCCGCATGCTGGCGGAGATTTGGGTCCTTACTTTCAGAGCCAGCGCACGGAGATTTACGAGCGCTACCTGAAAAAACTCCAGGATGGCGGGCACATCTTCGAGGACCAGGGCGCGTTGCGGTTCCGTTCACCGCGCGAGCACGTCGTGGTGAAGGATCTCGTTTGCGGTGAAATCGATTTCGATCTCACCAATCCGGGCACGCATCCGGACATGACGATTCGCCGGCCCGACGGGTCTTGGATTTTTCATTTCGTGAATGTGATCGACGACATCGAGATGAAAATCTCGCACGTGATTCGCGGCGAAGACCATCTTTCCAACACGCCGAAGCACATCGAGCTTTACAAAGCACTCGGCGCAACGCCGCCACATTTCGCGCACATTCCGCTTATTCTAAATCGCGATGGCTCAAAGATGAGCAAACGCGATGAAGGCGCTGCCGTCGCGAATTACATCGAACAAGGTTACGCGCCGGAAGCAGTGCGTAATTATCTTTGCCTGCTCGGTTGGTCGCCGAAGGACAATCGGGAAAAAATCGACATCGACGAAGTCGTCAAGCTTTTCGAGCTCGAGAAAATCAATCGCCGCAACGCCGCGTTCGATCTCGACAAATGTTTTTGGCTCAACGGCCAGTACATCGCGCAGATGTCGCTCGACCGGTTTATCGAGTTGGCCCGCCCATTTCTGGAAAAGGCGAAGATCGATATCTCGAACAAGGAATATCTGAAAAGTGTCCTCGCGATCGTGAAAGAGAAGATCAAGCTCTTCAAAGATGTTCCGGAATGGACGTCGTATTTTTTTACCGAGGATTACGAATTCGATTCCGAGGCGGTCAAAAAAGTTTTTGGAAAGCCGGAAGCGGCCACGCATTTGAAAGCTTTGCGGGAAGAATTCGCCAAGATCGACAAGTGGGATTTTCAGACGCTGGAGTCCGCGCTCAAGTCGCTTGCCCAAAAGCTTGGCTGCAAGACCGGCGATTTGGTTCATCCCGCGCGCGTGGCGGTGAGCGGGCGGAGCGTGGGCCCGAGCCTCTATCACATGCTCGAGGTGATGGGGAAAGAGCGCGTGCTTAAACGCTTCGACCGGATGATGACGCAACTCGATGCGAAGTAACGCCGCGTATTCCGACTTTGTCATCCCGAACGAATGTGAGGGATCTCACAGTCGAAGCTTGGAATTACGCCAGGTCGCGAGTGTGATCTATCAGCCTTTGCGAGATTTCTCGCTCTGCTCGGAATGACAACGAAGAAGACACGCAGTGAGACGAAGAAAAAGTCGGCCAAAGAGGTTTATACACTGGCGGATTTAAAAGATTGGCACGATGTCGATCCAGCAATTCGACTCGGAGTTTTCGGCGATCCGGTGGAGCACTCGCTCTCGCCCGAGATGCAGAACGCCGCGCTCAAGCATTGCAAGATCGACATGCAATATGCGCGTTTTCACATTTTGCCTGACGAGCTGCGCGAAGCGACCGACCTCATCCGCAAACTCGAGTTCATCGGCGTTAATCTGACCATTCCGCACAAAATCAGCGCCCTCGAACTGCTGGACGTTGACGAGAACGCAAAACGCGTCGGCGCCGTCAATGTTGTCAAAGTGGAAGGCGGCAAGTTGCGTGGCTTCAATACCGATGGTCGTGGATTCGCCCGTGCGATTCGCGAGGAATTTTCGGTCGATCTGCGCGATCTGCGCGTGATGTTGCTTGGAGCCGGCGGCGCCGCGCGCGCGATCGCGCTCCAATGCGCGAAAGAAAATTGCGAACGGCTTGTCATTGCCAATCGCTCTTTCGAAAAAGCGCAGAAACTTGCCGACGAACTACGCGATTTCTTTACCGGTCCGAAGGTTCTCGGGCCGGTTGCGCGTTTGCAGGCGATTCCGTTGGAAGAAGCAGCGATCCGGTTTCAAATCGGAAATGTCGATCTTGTCGTGAACACGACGCCGGTTGGTTTGAATCGGGGCGATGCATCGCCAATTCCAGCACGATTGCTCGCGCCGCACTTGATGATCTACGACACGATTTATTCCGCCGAACGCACGCCGTTGCTGTCAGCTGCCGTCGAAGCCGGCGCGCGCGGAGCGAATGGATTGTCGATGTTGCTCCATCAAGGCGCGCTCGCGTTTGAGATTTGGTTTCAACGCGAAGCGCCGATCGACGTAATGCGCAAAGCGTTATGAATTTTCTTTCGCCATTTCCTCGCCGCGCTTGGTCGCCGCTTCGATAGCTGCGATCAAACTTGAACTCGTTCCCAGTTTTTCCATTACCGCGAGACCGGCGGCGGTCGTCCCACCCGGCGTGACAACCATTTTCACTAACTCTTCCGGCGACATTTTGCTTTCGATCATGAGCTGGGCGGCGCCGAGAACTGTTTGGGCTGCCAGTTCTAGCGAGACGTCGGCCGATAAGCCCATTTTTGTTCCGCCCGCTGCAAGCGCTTCAATCACGGTGTAAACGAAAGCCGGTCCGCTTCCACTCAATGCAGTGACGGCGTCGATCTGCTCTTCTTCGACTTCAACGACCACGCCGATTGCGCCGAAGATCTTTTTGGCAAGATCGACATCTTCCGTTGTGGTGCGACTGCCGCGGGCAATTCCGGTCGCCGCCCGACAAATCACCGATGGCGTATTGGTCAGCGCGCGCATGACTCGTGCGTTCGCGGCTTTTTCCATGCTGGAAATTCGAACGCCTCCCGCGAGCGAGATCACAACTTTGTTTTGAATTTTATCGGCGAGTTCGCGCAAAACCGCCAAAACCATTGGCGGTTTCACTCCGATGAAAATGACTTCGGCTTTCTCAGCGACCTCCGCGTTTTCCGCAGTCACTGAAACGCCTGATTCTTTTTGCAACGCACCACGCGTCTGCTCATTTGGCTCGCTCGCGATGATCGCGCCTGGCGGACAAAATTTGGCGCGGATTAAACCGCGAATGACCGACCCAGCCAGTTTGCCCGCGCCGATAAAGCCAAGGCGATAGATTTGAGAAGCGCTCATTTTCCGTGATAGTAATTTATGATAGCCACCGCTGTAAATCCCCCTCCGAAGGGGAGTGGCCACGTTGATTTGGCTAAACAGCTCCGCGAGCTGGCGATTGAACGCAAGGCCGTCATTCTCGCGCACAACTATCAAGTGCCGGAGCTGCAGGAAGTCGCTGATTTCGTGGGCGATT
>DASTJU010000061.1:0-4838 GCA_035716295.1 Chthoniobacterales bacterium
GATGCCTCGGCCCCAGAATTCTTCGCCGAGCCAATAACCGAGTTGACCGACATGTCGATGGACGTCTTCCCCGATACGAATGCCAATGCCGCCGACCGCGGCGCCATCGATCTCGATGCAAAAATTTTTGCGCGACTGATCGATTGTCGATCTTGTCAGGAAAACTTTCGCGTTCTCGATTGTGTAAGGATGGGGAAACGTGTCGCGCAAGGTGCAGGCGACATTGCGGTTGTTCGCGTGTTTGGTGAGCGATTCGGCGTCCATCATTCGCCAATCGCGAACCGTGCAGCGTGTGAGCTTAAGCTCCACGTTACGTCAACTCGTCGTTGGTTTCGGCGAACGCTTTGACCGCAAATTCCAAATCTTCGCGCGAGTGCGCAGCGCTGACCTGGGTCCGGACACGCGCGGTGCCATGCGGGACGACCGGATAGAAAAAACCGATCACGTAAACGCCTTTCTCGAGCATGCGCGCGGCGAACTTCTGCGATTTGGCGGCGTCGCCGATCATGATCGGAACGATCGGATGCACGCCGGGCTTGATCGTGAGACCACGCGCCGTTACCGCTTCGCGAAAATATTTCGTGTTCGCTTCGAGTTTGTCGCGCAGCTCAGTCGATGCGGTCAGGAGTTCGAGCGCTTTCAAACAAGCGGCGACGATCGGTGGCGCGACCGTGTTGGAAAATAGATACGGGCGCGAGCGCTGCCGCAGCAGATCGACAATCTGTTTGCGCCCGCTGGTAAAACCGCCGCTCGCACCGCCAAGCGCTTTGCCGAGCGTCCCGGTAATGATGTCGATCTTACCCATGACGCCGCGATATTCGTGAGTGCCACGCCCGGTCTTGCCGAGGAATCCGGTAGCGTGCGCGTCGTCGATCATCGTCAGCGCCTTATGTTTTTCGGCCAGATCAACGATCGATTTCAAATCGGCGATCGTTCCGTCCATCGAAAAACAGCCGTCGGTCGCGATCATCCGGAAGCGCGCGCTGCCGGCTTCTTTCAGCTTCGCCTCGAGATCGGCCATGTCGTTGTGCTTGTAACGAAAGCGTTGCGCTTTGCAGAGCCGGACACCGTCGATGATCGATGCGTGATTCAATTCGTCGCTGATGATGGCGTCTTTCTCGGTCAGCAATGTTTCAAACAAGCCGCCATTCGCGTCGAAGCAGGACGGATAGAGGATCGTCTCTTCGGTCCCGAGAAATTTGGTGAGTGCGGCCTCGAGTTCTTTGTGGAGATCCTGCGTCCCGCAAATAAAGCGCACGCTGGCCATGCCGAGTCCGTGGCTGTCGAGCGCTTCCTTGGCCGCCTTGATTAATTCGGGATGATCGGCCAGGCCGAGATAATTGTTCGCGCACATGTTGAGGACGCGTTTGCCACCGGCCACGGCGATGTGCGCGTCTTGCGGCGAGGTGATGATCCGCTCGGTTTTGTAAAGTCCCTGCGACTTTATTTCTTCGAGCGTTTGCGAAAGCTGCTTCTCAAATTCGGCGAGCATACGGCAGTCTCAATCAAAGAAGGCGCGATGCAAAAACTGGATTAGTCCCGCCAACCGCTCGCGACGAGCAGGGGAACATTTTCTTCGCTGTTGACGTCCGCCATCGGTTCAAGCGCCACTTCTCCACTCACTGCATGCTGATTGAGAAAGGAGCCGAGCTCCATCGACCAAAAGTTCATGTAACCGGCCCAACCGAAGTACGGATTGGGCGCAGGGCCCAGGCGCGGCATATTTTCATCGGGCGGTTGCGCGCCGCCCACAATCCAGACGCGGTGTTGGGACTGCAGGGTTTGCTGAATGGCGGAACGCACATCGCTGAGCGGATCGGTCTCCATCGTTTTCAATTTCATCAGATCGTAACGATGGATTCGATGCTCGCTCATCGTCGGGACGGTGATCCATGGAGTCGAGCCGCGGTAATAGCGGTAGAACGACGGAGCGAAAGACCACGGATTAAGGACAATCAAATCATTCGGACCAGCTTCTTGTTCGAGTTTGTGCGCCACGATGTCGATATCGGTCAGACGCTGACGCGCGCTTTTCCAAAGCGTGAAAGGCAGTAGCAACAAAGCGGCGATGACCACAAGCAACCGCGCGATTCTGATCCAGGGTGTGCGCGACAAGATTCCGCTGAGTAAGTCGATTCCTCCCGCCACAACACAGAGCAGCGGAAGATAATACCAAGGCCGGGTCGCGTAGCTGAGGGCTTTCAGGAACCCGTAGTAGGCAACGGTCGACAATGCGGTGACTGCAATCAGGAACAACAGGCGTTGAGCTTCGGCGGACGATTTCTCACGTCGCCAAGTCCACCATCTCCAAATGGCCGCAAAAATAAATAAAGATGAGATGGCGTACCAAAAACATCCCGCGAGCGCGCCTTGCTCTTCAAGCGCGAGGCGAAATTTTTCCCACAACGATAAGAAGTCGACCGGATATTTGAGAACGACGTTCCAATCCGCGCCGAGATAAGATTTTAAGTAGGGAAGGAATGAGAGGGCGCAGAGCGCGGCACAGATACAAACGATGATTGCTGGCCGGAATCGCCGCTGCGAGATGAAGACGAGAAGCGCGGATGTTGCAATCGCTGCGACCAGCGGGACTGCGTTGACCATGATTTGCACACTGGCGATTGATGCGAGAGTCGCCGCCACGGCGTTTATAATTGTCGGCTGGGAGAGTGCTTTCACGGTCAGGCCAAGCGTTAAAAGCAATAGGACGCACCCAAGTCCGTAACCGCGCACCGAGGTTCCCCAAACCAAAAAGGTGGCGTTGAGGCCGAAGAGAGTGAGAAACAGGATTGGCCCGCGATCGTTGATTGCGCGCGAATTGAGCCACGCGACCGCGACCATTGCCACGCCGATAACGAATCCGAACCAGCGTAAACTCGCGTCGCTGGCACCGAACAAAGCGACGTAGGTTCTGATCAGCAGAGGAAACGGAAGCGGAAATGCCTCGTGTTGGAAGTTTGCGGCGACGTCGCCCAGCGTTGGCAGTTGCGCGAGGTGCAGTGTCGCCGCTTCATCTCGCCAGAGCGCGCCCGTGTGCGTCGCGCGGATGATCAGCAGAACGATTACGACCGCGCTTAGTAAAATGGCGACGAGTAACTCGACGACTTTGAGGATGTCGATCTTCGCTGGGCCGAGCGCAGCCGACGTTTGCTGAAATGAATGTGCTCCAGTTGGCAAAGTCGGATTCTCTATCTGTAAAAAACCGAGCAGAGCATGCCGATCCCGATCACGGCATAGAGCGATCGATATTGAATCTGAAAACGATCGACAACTTCGGGACGCAATTCGGCGTTCAGCGCACGAACCGACCAATAAAGATGGAGCGGATAAAAGACGAGTGCGAGAAAAGCCAAGGGCCGCGGGATGAATCGAAGCCAGCCGAGAACAAAAAGGCAAAGGTAAGCGAGGGTGAAAACAATTAGTCCGGCAAGGAACGTCGGCCGCTTGCCGAAAGCGACCGCGTTGGTGCGCGCGTTCGTGTGAGAATCGAGCTCGAAGTCGCGCACTTCGTGATTGAGATGGCCGGCCATAAAAGTCAGGCCAAAAAATGATCCGATCAGAACTCCGCGCGTGTCGATCGGCATGAAGACGGCGTAGCCGAGCAGAAAATGAAACAGGCCGCCGATAAGATGCGGAAGAGATGACGCGATCGGCGTGCCTTTGGCGTTGAGCTTTGGATGCGAATAAAAAAATCCGAGCGCCGCGATGATGACACCAAGTATGACAACGCGGAAGTTGAGCCAGGAAAAGACGAGCAGACTCGCGATGAGAAGCAGGAGCGAGAACCAAAACAATCGTCGGGATGGCACTTGCGGATCAGCTGCTTTCACTCCGTGCGCGACGTCCGCCCAGTCGTTCAGGGTGAAGATATGAGCGACGAGCAAGATGCTTCCGGCGACGAATGCTAATAAGGCGCTGACTTTTTCGGGTACGATTGATCCGATTGAAAACAAAACGCCCATGAGCGGCGTCCCTTGAAGAATAAAGACTTCGTCGAAGCGAATGTGGCGCAACAAAGCTGAGATGCGCGATCGGCCGTGCATTATTGTTTGGAATATTTTGTCAGCGCTTCCACGCACGCCGCCGTTGTGACGGAACGCGCTCCGTAACGCAGTGGAACCCCGATGCCTCGATAGACCGTAGTCCTGGCCCAACCGCCGTCGGCGTTTTGACGCGTGAGGATGGCGCGAATTCCGCGCTCCAGCGCTTCGCCCCGATATCCCAGGTTCAAAAGAGTAATAACGCCGGACGCCGTTTCGAGATCGTCTCCCCATCCGCCATCTGGTTTTTGCAACGACAAGGTGGCGTCACGAATCTTTGCAACGGACTTACCGAGGCACTGCACTTTTCCGTCCGCGTAAGCGCGTGAGAAAGCGTGGGTGAATGCTTCCGGCGATTCATAGTAGGCCGAACCTTTTCGGAATTGTTCGCTCTCCGCCCGTTCGAGGACAAATTTGCAAACCGAATCGAGACTTTCGCCCGCGAGCCCGAATAGAAGAAGCGCATTCAGGTTAACAACGGCGTCGAGTTCTCCGTTGTCTGGAGCAAGCTGTTTTGCGGTGGGGCCGATCCAGGTATTGAAAACACCTGCGTCGTTTCTGTTGGCGCGGAGCGCGCCGAGCGTTTCCGCAGGAGTTGATTGCCCGAAACGCTTTAACGCTGACCAAGCTAATGACGTGTCATCCACATCGGGCGGAATGGTTCGCGGCGTAGCGGTTCCATAATAGTTGAACAGTCCCAAATCCCGCTTTTGTCCCAGCAAATACGCCACCGCCCGCTGGGATGTCCCGCGCGCCGTAGCCGATTCCGAACAGAAAGAGAGAGAAAAAAGAACTTGG
>DASTJU010000062.1:0-3278 GCA_035716295.1 Chthoniobacterales bacterium
TAGAAGAAAGTAACTGTTGCCTTGTTCGCGAAATTCCCGCCACGGTTCCGCGATCGCGCCCCGATCTTTGACAATGCAATCAACAAACATGAAACGACCTCGCGCTCGCAGCCACGCAAACACGATTATAAGCGTGATCACTAGCACGATGATCACAGTTAGACCGGACCAGAGAATCCAGTGCGGAATCTGATTAAACGTATCCTTGAGGTCTTGAAACCAGGGAACGTCCTTCCAGTCGTCTCGATTGAATCGGAAATTGTAGCTTCCACTCCCCAGATTCGAAAGCCACGCCGCAAAGCCGATTACGAACCACTTTTTCAAATCAAACGGCCGAAAGAGAATTTTCTTTGTCAGCTCGAAAGCTTCGCCGAATGGCTTAAAGATCTCGATCTTCGGTTCGCTGCCATTCACGCGATGATTTGAGCCGCTGAAGAAATTTTGATCAAGCTCTCACTGCGCGTCTGCGCATTTTGTGTAGGGTTCAGCTCATGAAGCCCGCGACTTCTCGCCGATATCCGATCGGCGCCGAATTGATCGACCCGAACAAGACGCATTTCCGCATCTGGGCGCCGAAAGCCCAGGATGTGGATGTTGTGTTGGAAGAAAGCGCGAAAAAAGATGCGAAGCGGACGTTTCATCCTCTGGAGCGAGAAGAGGGCGGTTATTTCTCGGGCTTCGCTAATGTTGGCGCCGGGGGGCTCTACCGTTTTCGCGTAAACAAGGCCGAGCATTTTTATCCCGATCCGGCGTCGCGATTTCAGCCGCACGGCCCACACGGATCGTCGTGCGTTGTCGATCCAACACAGTTTGCATGGACGGATTCGAAATGGCGCGGCGTTAAAATGAAGGGCCAGATCATTTACGAAATGCACGTTGGCACCTTCACTAAAGAAGGAACGTGGCACGCGGCGTCCGAACAACTGGCCGAACTAGCACGGATCGGAATCACCGTTGTGGAAATGATGCCAATCGCCGATTTCCCGGGAGATTTCGGGTGGGGCTACGATGGAGTGAATCTTTTCGCGCCATTTCACCCGTACGGAACGCCGGACGATCTGCGCCAATTTGTCGACCGCGCGCACTCGTTGGGCCTGGCTGTTATCCTCGACGTCGTCTACAACCATTTCGGTCCGGACGGAAATTATCTTGCGATTTATTCGGACGATTACCTCATCCGGGAACAGGAAACCGACTGGGGCGATTCAATTAATTTCGATGGGCCGAACTCGACGCCGGTCCGCGAATTTTACATTACCAACGGCCGCTACTGGATCGACGAATTCCACTTCGACGGTTTCCGCTTCGACGCCACCGATGCGATCCATGATAAATCCGACGAATACATCATCGGCGCGGTTGGCCGGGCCGCTCGCAAAGCCGCTGCTAGGCGCGAGATCATCTTAATCGCCGAAAACGAGCGGCAGGTTACCAAGCTCATCCGTCCCCGCAGCGAGAACGGCGACGATCTCGATGCAGTTTGGAACGACGATTTCCATCACAGCGCCGTCGTCGCACTGACCGGAAAACGGGAAGCCTACTACAGCGATTATCTCGGCACGCCGCAGGAATTTATTTCCGCAGCCAAATACGGTTACTTGTTTCAAGGACAGCCTTATTTCTGGCAGGAAGCACCGCGCGGCACACCCACCTTCGGTTCTCCCCCTCACGCATTTGTCGCCTTCATTGAGAATCACGATCAAGTTTCAAATACCGCGACGGGCGAGCGCCTGCGATTTCAAAGCTCACCCGGTCGTTATCGCGCGATGACTGGGCTGCTCCTGCTCGGTCCCTGGACGCCGCTGCTTTTTCAAGGCCAGGAATTCGGCGCTTCTACTCCATTTATCTTTTTCACCGATGTGGGCGACGGTGAGATGCGCGAGTCAATTCGCAAAGGGCGCTTCGCATTTCTGTCGCAGTTCCCTTCCCTGGCGACAAAGGAAGTACAGGAACGTTTACCGGTACCTTCCGACCCGACATCGTTTGTTCGCTGCAAGCTTGATTTTAGCGAGCGCCAAAAAAACACGGAGCTTTACGATCTCCATGTCGATCTTTTGGGGCTGCGGCGCGAAGACTCGCGTTTTCGCGAACAGAAAACAAATGGCCTGGACGGGGCGGTTCTCGGTCCGGCCAGTTTTCTCCTGCGTTACTTCAGCGAGGATAACCGGGACGATCGACTTTTGGTGGTCAACTTTGGCGAAAGTCGCGAACTGAACCCGATTCCCGAGCCATTGCTCGCACCGCCACTCGGTTTGGAATGGGAAACCCTTTGGTCGAGCGAATCGGCGCGCTACGGCGGGTCCGGAACCGCGACCGTGGCAACGCAAGACAAATGGACCATACCGGCGGAAGCAACGGTGGCGTTGCATTTGGTGCCCGAGAAAGAACCGAGAAAACTGCCGGCGCGAAGGAAGTTCGGATGATCAAATTTCCGATCGACCGCGAGCATCGATGAACAAGCAATTTGAAACGATCGGGCCCGTCATTCGCTCGATGCCGTGGGACGGAACGAAGATGTCGCGCGAGCTCTTGCTTACTCGCGAGTGGCTCGTCACCAACGGACTTGGCGGGTATGCGTCCGGTACCGTTTCCGGCGCGGTCACGCGTCGTTATCATGGATTGCTCATCGCGGCGCTGCCGGGACCTCTCGGACGCATCGTGATGTGGAATCACGTCTCGGAATTTCTTCGATTCAATGAAGATGACGTCGTTTCGCTCGGAGCTGAAGAACGCGCCGGCGGACAGCTCGATTTGAAAGGTGCCGATTTTTTAACTGAGTTCCGCCTCGAAGATGGGCTCCCCGTTTGGACTTATCATGTTCGCGATGTCGTGGTCGAGAAACGCGTGTTGCTGCCTCACTTGCAGAACACAGTCCATGTCAGCTACCAAGTAATCTCGAAAGGAAAGCCACCGCGACTCGAACTGCGTCCTGCTTTTCATTTTCGGCATCATGAAGCGACGGTCGATTCGGACCTGGCCGCGCCTTACAAACTCACGGCCGTCGATGGTCGTTACGAAATCGCCGCGGCCGCGCGACGAAAGCTGCCGCCGCTTCGCATGCAACTGCACGGCCGGCAAGCCGCGTTCACCATCGACGCGTGTAAAATTCCTCAGGTCGTTTATCGCATCGAACAGCAACGCGGTTATTCCTACGAAGGCGAACTGTGGAGTCCGGGATTCTTTCGCGTCGATCTGACCGAGCAAAGCACGGCGACGTTAGTTGGCTCAACCGAGCCGTGGGATATCGTTGACGTCCTGGGCCCCGAAGATGTTCTCGC
>DASTJU010000063.1:0-3578 GCA_035716295.1 Chthoniobacterales bacterium
GTAAAGACTTCTGCTGCCAGAGACAATGCCAGTCCGGCTCGGACCAGTAGCTCCAACAACGACAGCCACTTAGATCGACATTTGCAGGGTCGAAATCATTTTTCCCTACCATTGAGTGCCCGAATTCTTTATCGTCCAACTTTTTCCGGATGCTCCAGCGTGACTATTTAATTATCGGAAGCGGCATTGGCGGCGCGAGCGCATGCGAAGGGGTTCGCAAGCACGACAAACGCGGCACGATCACAATCGTCGGCGCGGAGATTATGCCACCGTACAACCGCTGGATGCTTTCGAAGGACTTTCTGCGGGAAAGAAACGCGCCGTTGAAAAAACTCGCGCACTTCGACCAACGCTGGTTCGATTCGCGCAAAATCGAGACCCGTTTCGCGACGATCGTAAAGCAATTCAACATCGAGCGGCGTTTGGCCGTGCTTGGAAATGGCGAAAGCATTGAGTTTACCAAAGCCTGTCTGGCAATGGGGAGCCGGCCAGTGCGGCCGCCGGTCGCGGGCGTAAACCTTGGGAACGTGATTTATCTGCGGACAGTGCGTGACGCATTCGCGTTGCGTGAAATGGCAAACATCGAGAAGACGGTCATTGTCATCGGAGGAGGACTGCTGGCGTGCGAGGCCGCGGCAAGTCTGCGAATGTTGAAATTGAAGGTGACGATAATGCATCGCAACGCCTACCTCTTAAATCGCTACCTTGATTCGCAAACCGGGCCGTGGCTGACAGATTATTTTGCGAAACATGGCATCACGATGTTGATCGGCGAAAGCTTGAATGGGTTCGAAGGCAAGACCGTACTGCGAAATATTCAGACGAAGAGCGGCAACCGCGTTCCAGCGGGACTGGCGGTGGTCGCTTGTGGTGCCGAACCAAACCTGGATCTCGTGCGCAACACGCCGCTTTCGGGACCTCACGGCTCGCCGGTCACGGAATATCTCGAGACCGAAGAGAAAGGAATTTTTGCGGTTGGAGATCTCGCTTTTTATCCCGATCGCATCATGGGCGGGGTGCGCCGCCAGACTCATTGGGAGAACGCACGCGCGCAGGGCATCGTCGCCGGCGCAAACATGACCGGAAAAAAACGGATTCGTTATGAGCAGGTCCCTTATTTCTGGTCCGAAATGTTCGATTTGCGGATGCACTTTATTGGAGATTTCAGCATGCAGCCGACTCGGGTCGATCTTCGCGGCACCTACGCCAAGAAGAAGTTCCTCGCCCGCTATTATCAAGGCGACAAATTGCGCGCGATCCTGCTTTGCAATCAAACCGAGCGCGAAGTGGAATCGGCCAAAAAAGAATTGCGGCACGCGTTGGGCAAATAGCTCGGCCACTCTTTCCGCCGGGTTGTCGTGATTCCGTATTGTCCGCGCGTCAGGTAAAATCGTGCGCGCCAGTTGCCGGCAAAGAAATAATTGCGATTGACGGCCAACGCCCCGATGGGGCATGAACCGTGCTGGCAAAGTTCCTTTAACTCATGCTGACGTTTGTTGCTTTTGGCGTCACCGTTTTTGCGGTGTTACTTTGTGTCTGGTGGGCGTGCTTGAACGAAGGTGATTAGATAAATATGCGAGGCTTATGCTCGACCAAGAAGATTTGAAGTGGATCGCGGCGACTTCCACCGAACTGAACTCGATTTTGCAGCAGGTTTCGCGTTATGCAGACCTCGCTCGCAGACATCGCGGCGAACATAATTATATCGACCTGCTCGGAGAGCGCGTCGAACTCGCTTCCAAGACCGCGCAGTCTCTTTTTGATCGTGTGACCTCAAAGATTCTGGCCGGTGCGGCGCGGAAAACGGCGGCAGCGCGAAAAAGTGAAGCGGGCTTTAAGGTGATGCCGCCCCCGCCCGACACCGATGATGAGACGCCCCGTTCCATCCGAACTTCGCGGAAAGGCGAACAAAAACGAGGATCGAGTGCCGACCGGCAATCAACTGCGTCTGGCGACAACGGTGTTCCGCCAGGTGTGAGAGTCAAAAATCCAAACGGCAGCCGCGAATACCTTCTCTTGATTGAAGACGAACCGGACGTGGCCGACCTAGCGTCGGAAATGTTGGCTGAAGAAGGCTACCGGGTCGTGATCGCGCATGATGGATTTGAGGCGCTCAAAATTTATGAGCGCATGGGCAAGCAGATCGGACTTGTCATTCTCGATTACTTCCTGCCAGTGATCGATGGAGATGCCGTGTTTGAGGAGCTGCGCTCGATCAATCCAAAGGTAGATGTTGTCTTAAGCAGCGGGTTCGCCGAGCAGAGCAAAATCGCGTCGATGCTCGCCCAGGGTCTTCGCGGTTTTATCCCGAAACCGTACAGCCGCGAGAAGTTGCTGGAGCAAGTCCGCTCCACTTTGGACGCAGCTCGCCAGCCAAACCGCTAACTCAAGCCGGCGCGGCTCGAGCGGTGAACCATGAATCACCGGTTCATGGCATCAATTTAGCTTCTTCAAGCCGCGACGCTCATGGCTCGCATTGACGCCTTTTTCAAATTGATGGCGGAGCAAAAGGCCTCCGACCTTCATCTCTCGACCAACAACTCGCCGATGTTGCGTATCAACGGCGATTTGGTGCGCGTCGATTTTCCACCACTGAAAAACGACGATCTGAAGGCGATGGTCTACGAGATCGCACCGGAAGGAAAGATCAAGCTGTTCGAGGAAACGCTCGATGTCGATTTTGGCTACGAAGTGCCGGACGTGATGCGTTACCGCGTGAATTTCTTCCAGCAGAAATACGGCATCTCGGCCGCGTTCCGGTCGATCCCTTCCCAAGTGCTGACGGTCGATCAATTGGGTCTGCCGGCCGTGCTGAAAAAATTTCCAATGTTAAAAAAAGGGCTCGTTCTGGTAACTGGCCCAACCGGTTCCGGTAAATCGACCACGCTCGCCGCGATGGTCGATCACTGCAATCTCCATCGCCACGACCACATCATTACCGTGGAAGATCCGATCGAATTCGTGCATCGCAGTCAAAATTGTCTTGTTCAACACCGCGAAGTGGGGGTGCACACGCGTTCCTTCGCCAATGCACTGCGCGGCGCCCTGCGCGAAGACCCTGACATCATTCTCGTCGGCGAAATGCGCGACTTGGAAACGATCGAGCTCGCCCTGACCGCTGCTGCGACGGGTCACCTTGTTTTCGGCACTTTACATACATCCAACGCCTCGAAAGCAGTCGACCGTATCGTCGACGTCTTTCCGACCACGCAGCAAAACCAAATTCGCACCACGCTGGCCGAATCGCTCAAGGGCGTGGTCGCGCAAAACCTTTTCAAGCGCATCGATAAACCAGGGCGCGTCGCGGCCCTTGAGATTTTGGTGGTCGACACCGCGATTGCCAATCTCGTGCGCGAGGGAAAAACGCACCAAATCCCAGGCATGCTTCAGGTCGGTAAGAAAAAAGGCAACCAACCGTTGGACGACGCGATCCTGGAACACCTCCGGCACGCGCGCATTTCGCCCGAAGAAGCTTACGACAAGTGCATCGACAAAAAAAGATTCCGCCAGTTTCTGGCCGAACCGCCAGTTGACGCCACCGACGAATAACATTCGCCCATGAGAGCCCCGGATCTTGA
>DASTJU010000064.1:0-4083 GCA_035716295.1 Chthoniobacterales bacterium
GTATCGCGCAAACCGATCTTGCGCAGTTGCTGAAAGGCGGCCCGTTCAGCATCGGAGCACATGATCGCGCCGCGCCAAAGTTCTGGATCGTGAATATCGACATCTTCTGGAGCGACATTGAAATCGCCGCACACCACAAGATCGACATCTTTCTCTTTGATCAGGCAACCGCGCAGTCGCGCGTACCATTCCAATTTATATTTGTAAGGCGGCGAACCAACCGCCTGTCCGTTCGGCGCGTAAACGGAATACACGCGCGAGTTTCCGACCGTCGCCGAAATCACGCGCGCTTGGGGATCGACAACTTCATCACAAAGCGACGCGCGAACATCCGCGAGTTTCGTTTTCGAAAGAATCGCCACACCATTGTAAGATTTCTCGCCGTGGTAGGCGGAATCATAGCCGGCCGATTGCAGCGCCAGCGCCGGAAATTGGTCGTCGGGGCATTTGGTCTCCTGCAAGCAGACAACATCGGGTTTCGAACTTTCGAGCCAGGCGAACAACCGGTCCTGGCGTTTCCGCAGTGAATTGATGTTCCAGGAGACGACTCTCACTACAATTCCAATTCCACGCCCGGCGTCGGCACGATGATTTCTGAATTGGGCAAATTCGAAGCGAGGCGAGCGCGCATCCACTCGACCGCGAGCGGATCGCCATGGACGAGCAGGATTTTTTTCGGCGCGAGCCGCTCCGCGAATGCAATGAGCGATTCACGCGACGCGTGCGCGCTGAATTGAAACTGTTCCATGTGACAGCGCACGCGCTGCGGCGATTCGCCCGGATCAAGCTTCACCTGTTGGTCCGCCAGCGCTTTTCGCAAGATGCCAGCGGGCGATTCCGGATCGGCGTAGCCGACGAAGAAAATAGAATGGCGTGGCTGATCGACGATTCGCTGCGCGAAAATGTTGGAAAGCGTTTTCGGCGTCATCATTCCGCTCGAAAGTGCGTAAACGCGTCCCGCCCGTGCTCGCGCGTCGTGAATCGTCTCGGCGTTCAGGACAAATGGGCGAAGCTCATCGAGCAATTGCAGGCGCGGCAACTGACGCCGGCCCATTTGGGCGCGCCGATCGTAAATGTCGCTGATTTTTGTGCTGAGTCCGCCGATGTAGATGGGGAAATCTAGGATTTTTTCCCGGCGCATCTTGTAAAGGATCGCCAGCACTTCCTGCGTTTTCCCAAGCGCGAACACGGGAATCAAAACGCAACCGCCGCGCGCGAACGCATTTTCAATCGATTGCACCAGCCGTTGTTCTTCGCCCGCGCGCGACCAGGTCGCCGGCACCGCCGTATCGCCGCGGGTGCATTCCATCACCAGAATGTCGATCTTCTCTGCGGGAAAAACCGCCGCCTGCGCGATGGTTTGATCATCAAAGTTAACGTCGGCGGTATAAAAAAGAGTGCGCCCTTCAGCGCGAATAAGAATGCCGGTTGAACCGAGAACGTGTCCGGCGTCGAAAAATTCGAATGTAACTGCGTCACCGTTCGCATTCGGTGCGCGATCGCCCGACAGAGTGTAAGGCTGCCGCAACGCGCACGATTGCCAGCGGCCAGCGGCGCGATCGATTTCGCGGTGGGTGAAAAGCGGATAGAGCGTCGTCCCGAACTCTTCGCGTTGGCGCGTCATCACGTTGACCGAATTGTGCAGCAACACGCTCCCGATGTCGGTCGTCGGTTCGGTCATAAACACGGGCGCCTGCGGTTGCCGCCGCATCAACACCGGCAATGTCCCGATGTGATCTTGGTGCGAGTGCGAAACAATGATCGCGTCCAGCCGGCGGTCGCCGAGCGGTTTCCAGTTCGGCAGTGCTTCTTCGCCTTCGAACTTCGGGTGCATGCCCGAGTCGAGCACCAGGCGGCGGCCATCGGCCTCTAAATAGTACGAGTTGGCCCCGATCTCGGTTCGGCGCGTCAGATTGATAAATTTCAATTAGTCTCGGGCTTCGCTCGCATTCTCAACTTTTCTGCCGGACACGCAATTTTATCCTAACGAACCGTTCCGCTCCGAGGTCTAAAGTTGAATTCCATGAAAACGGCCCCAGGAGAGGAAGCTGATCAAAGCAGCCATCTCGAACAGGACATTTGCATTCACATCTTCACGGTCTCGTCCGCGATGGTCGGCGTTTGCCTGACCGTTATCGGACTCATCCGCGTCGTCATCACGCTTGGAAAAGCGGACACTCTCGCAGACGATTGCCTGGCAATAGACGCGTTGCTCTTTCTGACTTCGTGCCTTCTATCTTACTGGGCGCTTCGCTCACGTGGACTGCGGCGGATGCATCGACTCGAGCGACTAGCCGACGCTATATTTATCTTCGCGATGATAGGAATGGTTGCGGTCTGTGCACTCATCACTTACTCAGTTGCTCTCCCCGGCAAGTGAGTCGGCCGCTAAAGCAACTCTTTGAAAATCCGCAGCCAGTTTCCGCGCAGGATTTTTTCGATGTCGCCGTCGCTGAAACCCCGCTCAATCAATTTGCGAGTGAGATTTCGGGCGTGCGAATGATTGGTCAGATCCGGAATAAAATGTGGCGTCGTTAATTTTTCGGCCATCCATTGCTTCTTTGATTCCGGCCATTGCCGATAAATAAATTCGAAAAAGTCGAACCCGATCCCGACACAATCGATGCCGATAAGATCGACAATGTGCTGAATGTGATCGACGTAACAATCGAGCGTCGACTTCTCCTGGTCCGGGCTGACCAAAATTGAATTGACGCCAAGCACGCCACCGCGTTTGCCGATCATTTTGATCTGCTCGTCACTGATGTTCCGTTCGACATCGTAGAATTTCCTGGAGTTCGTGTGCGAAACAATCAGCGGCTTCGTTGCCAGATCGACAATCTCTTTGAAGCCGGCCGGATTGATGTGAGCAAGATCGACAATGATGCCGAGCTTTTCGCATTCGCGGACAAGATCGCGCCCGAAAGGCGTTAGTCCTTGGGGCGATGAGCCGCTTGCCGCAAAAATACCGCCGTGACCGGCGGCGTTCGTGCGCGCGTGAGTCAGCCCGATTGCGCGAACGCCAAGTTCATAAAACGCGCGTAACAAATCCAAATCGCCGCCGAGTGGCTCGACGCCTTCCATGGTGATGAGAAAACCGATCTTTTTGGAATCGAGTGCGCGCGCAATTTCGTCGTGCGTGCGACAAACGACGCAGCGCTTTGATTGATCAGCTTCGGTGTAAAGCCGCGAGATCTGATCGACCGCTACCTGCAGGCCGCGCTCCGGAAGATATCGATCTTCAATGTAGATCGCCGCGCCGATGATCCCCATCCCGCCGGCCTCGAACTCCGGGAAAAATTCCGTTCCGAGAACATCCGGTTGAGCCCGTTTTTCGTAAAGATCCATCGGCAAATCGAAATGCATGTCGATAACGCCCCCGGCGTGAAGCTGCTCGACGCGATCTTCGATTGATCCGTTCGACTTTGTCATGGAGCCGGAGGCGGCGCGGCGATCGCCACTGTCCGGGCGGAACCTTTTGGTTTCGGAAGAAGGATCGCGAACAATATCGAAATCCAAGTCGCTCCGAGCGGCAGCCAGGCCGGGATCCAGATGGAAAACCGCGAAATGATCGCGAGCGCGATCAAACAATAAGCGGCCGAAAACGCGATCGCCCCGATGATCAGATCGATCCGCGAGAATCTTCGAAGCGCGCCGCTCAAGGCGGTCGCGATCACGACTATGACACAATCGAAAATCCAGCTGACACGCCGGACGAATGAATTGGTTTGGATCGCGCCAATCGCGGCCGCGAAAATGTCCGGGGCATTCGTCGCCGGCCGAGCCAACACCAGCTGGGTCCGGATATCTTCGAGTCGAATCGCGGTCGCGGCGCCGCTTTCATGTTGTTGGGCCGCGAGCAAAAGTTCGTTCAGCGTGACGTGACGCGCGCGCTGAGCGACGCGCGGATTGATTAAGAGCGTGCCGTCGGATCGAATCGGAATTTTGGTTCCATTCGGAAGCGTGATCGCCGTGCCGATGTCGATCTTTACTTCGCCCGGCGTAAGCCGCATCCAAAGAAGCGCAGCTTGAAGCGCAAACGACGGAATCACTTCACCGCGATACTGAAACAATAATGGCACG
>DASTJU010000065.1:0-6098 GCA_035716295.1 Chthoniobacterales bacterium
TTTTTCGACCGTTGCGCCAATACAGGCTTGGCCGGAAAAATATCTTCGGCCGGCGCTATTCCTCCTCGAGCGCAGCTGGTACATCGCGATCGCGGCCATACTTCTTCTCAGCTGGCTGCGAAGAAATCGTGCGTCTCCGCACGAAGTGTGCGCGACAATTGGAATGGCCTACGCCGTTCTTTTTGGCTTTAGTGACTACTGGGCATTCCAATACTTTGCCTGGGCCTTGCCGTTTTGGTTCTTTCTTCGTCCCTGGTTTTCAATTCCGGCGGTGTCTCTTACCAGCGCATACGTTTATGCCTTACATTGGACGTTCTGTGGAAATGGATGGTTGCTCGGAAAGTGGGACTTTCTTGGACATCAAAATTTGCCCCTCCTGGTTCTTACGATTCGAAATTTAGCCGTCTCGTTCTTTTTGGTTAGCGCGTGTCTGTTCTTGATTTTCCCTATGCGCCGCGCACGAACTTTGATTCAGTCCGCGAGCTGACGTGAAAGTTTCAGACGCGCCCGCTCAGATACGATCGCACTGGCCCTTCGCGATCGTCGCCGTGATCGGCGCCGCCTTCATATTTACAAATCTCGGTGCCGGCTATTTGTGGGCGGACGAAGGCGACACTGCCGTGCTCGCCTCGAATATTCTGAAATTCGGCGTTCCGAAAGCCTGGGATGGCGTGACCTTCATAGATTCGGACTTCGGGGCGCGGGAGAACGATCAGCTCGTGATGGTGAGTTCGCCGTGGGTTCAGTACTATGTTACGGCCGCATCGTTCTTCGCTTTCGGGCAAAATACATTTGCCGCTCGGTTTCCATTCGCGCTCGCCGGGTGGATGTCGATCTTGCTGGTCTATTTCATTGTCTGGCGAATAACGACGAATCGGTGGGCCGCGCTTTGCACCGCCGTCCTGCTAGTCATGTCGGTCCAGTTCCTCCTTTATTCGAGACAAAGCCGCTACTACGCGCTGAGCATGCTCTTCACCTGTTTGCTGATCTGGACCTTTTTTCAGATGAAATCGCTCCGGAACACTGTGCTCTTTGCGCTTCTGGCCATTCTACTATTTCACATTCATCCGATCGGGATTGTTCCGGTAGGTGTTCTTGCGATCCTTACGTTGCTGCATCGGCCGTTTGCGACTCAGCGACGTTCCTTGTGGCTCGCGTTGCCGGGGGTTATCGCCTTCACGATCCCGTGGTTCGCCCTTGCTCGCACCGGCTACACTGAAAACGCGGCGCTCGTTCCTTCGATCGGCGATTTTTTTGCCCGATTTGCCCAATACTCGATCGAATGTGCATCGGTGACCCCATTGGTTGGAATTGTGGTGCTTTCGCTCGTACTTCTAATTCACCGCCGACAGGGATTCGGATTTCTTTCATCCCGTGAACGAGATTTCCTGCTTGTTATCTTCGCGGTGATTCTTTCCTTCGGTGTCACCATGGCACTGACTCAGCGCAGCGCCGCTCTCTGGGTCACGGGTACTCGGTACACTTCCGCGATCATCCCCCTCGTCGCAATGGCCGCAGGCATTTTGATCGCGAAAATTGCGCACCAGAGAGCGGTCGTTTGGATGTCGATCCTCCTCGTTTTTGCGTTTACGAATTTAGGTCAAATCACACCTTGGGTTCTTTGGGCGGACAAGAATCCAAATCCGGAAAATAAGATTGTAGCCGTGCACGTCCCGCAGCGACTCATGGACGGATTGATTGCAACAGGACCTTTGCTTTTCGTCCGCGACCTTTTCCGCGCGAATCCGGGAACCGTAACGGCGGCCTGCGAGTTCCTTCGTAAAAATGCCGGACTCGGTGACGTGGTGATCACGAACTATGAGTCCGAACCGCTCTACTTTCACACGCGGTTGCCGCAGGGGATGAAAATCATGAAAGAGGATTCAATTCATGAAATCGCGAAACGACGGCACTTGCCTGATTATGCCTTTGGTGTCGAGCAGGCGCGCTGGGTCGTTTGGCGTTTTAATTGGGACGATTACCTCGGAATTAGATGGGCCGATGTCGAGCATCGTCTTCTGTCCGAAGGCGCGAAGATCAGTGACGTAGCCCAGCTTGAAGAAACGGCCTGGGAAAATCGCGAAAACATTCACTTCCACCGTTTTGCCGGCGGCAGATATTTATTTCCTCAAGATAAAGACTTGGCTCCGGCTCACATTTTTCGCGTTGATTGGCCTGCCGGCTTCTAGCCATTCGAACAAGCCGCTGCTTCCTGCTCAATTAGGAATTTCTGTCGCGCGTATTAGTGGATAACGCGGCCATCCAGGCCATCACGCCGAACAGGACCAGCAATGGATAGCCTTCGTGAAGTGCAGTGGGCCCTCGATTACGAAACGCGAGCACATGGACTAACATATTCACGACAAGTATCGCGAAGGCGGATCCCAGTGCGGCAGTGGAAATGACAAACAGATAACTCGTTCTTTTTTGGTAGATCATTAGACCTGTTGCCCATGCCCATAGCGCGAGCCCGCTGATAATAACAGCAACGCAGAGCCAGCGAACTCCCTCGCCCGCGATCTGCAATACTGCCAACCGATAATCTGCGCGTGATGTTGTCGGATCCAGTTCAGGCGCTTCATTGGAATGTGCCAACCGCCAGCGGGTCAGATCTCGAAACAGAACCAACAATTCCGCGGAGCCCCAACTCTCCGTCGGATATGCGCTGAAGCCCCTGAAGAGAAGAAAATCTGTAATATATCCGGGCGCAGTTTCCAATATTCGCTTCGTCTGCCCGCTCCGCCATCGCGGCATCATCGTGTCTCGGCGGGTCCGCGCGGGTGTTATGCGGCCGTCGTCACATGCCCGGTTAATTTCCACTCCCAGGGATCGGTAAAAGTTCAGCGCTTCTCTCGCACTATTTCCATGGCCCGAAGCGACAACGCAATCGCGTAAAGCCCACACAAGCGAGCCGCCTCCGATTTGACGTTCTTCACCCGGCCGGCCGGTAAGAAAATCGGAATAGTTAGCCCATTCCAATCCGGTCGGTCCTTCTAGGCACGATCGCAATTCCGCAAAAGATGGGCTGATTTCGTACAGCTTCAGCCGGACATCGCGAGCGACCGGCACGTAGGGAATTTCCTCGGACGAGATCGGTCTCTGCAGCGCTCCGTACGCTGAGACAAACTCGCGCGCGCGAAGCTCCACCGTGCCAAACCAACCGTAATGACGGTAGTTGAGCGAACAAACGGTGCCCAGAATTCCGGCCGCACAGACGGCGGCAGTCACTAGCGGCACAAACAATGGACGAAGCCGTTCGCCGCCGCGCCATGAATTCCATGTAGCCGTTCCAATCAAAAGGACAGCGCCGGGAACGACCCAGATTTCTTCCTCGCGAGTCAAATAGAAGGCGCCCGCACTGATTCCGAGCAATGCGCCCCACGCCAACCGGATATACACGCCGGAGCGGCGTTGAGTTTCCAATGCGCACAACCCAGCGAACAGCAACAGCGTGAGTGGCGTGTAAATGTTTTGGCGCAGGATATCGAGTTCCACATAACTCATCGGTTGCCACCAGAGCAGAGCGAACAGGATGAATGCTTGCCAATCGGCAGAAAAACAGGGACGCAACGCCAGGACAAGCAGCGTGCACCCGAAAAGATAAAGTAAATGTTGCGCGATCGGCAGAGGCAAACCGGACAAAAATGTGCCAGCGATGAATAAGGAATACATCGGACCCTTCATCAGCGTGAACTGGCTGTAGGGACCCAGCCAGTGGCCCTTGATCACTTGCTCGGCCAGCGCGAGATAAAGGCGATCGTCGAACGATGCATTCGCATGCGCAACGACCGGTTGAGCTGCGACCAACCACAATTTCAGCGCGACCAATATCAGGGCTGTGATTAGGAGTGACGAACGGCGCAGTCGCAAAGAAAAAGGCGACTCGCTGCTGGACGACGCCGGCTCAACTGATTTCATTCGCGTGTTGGTGAGCAATCGAACGACGGCACAAGACTTCTCATCAAGCTGCACAACGTAGCCAGACGGCCGCGGTGTGTCGAGCGATGCTCGGGCTCAAATCTGCGCACTGTCCTTGACCACCATTTCCGATTTCGCTACGAGTCAGGCCTTGTTCTATGAACGCTCGGCAAACTTCGGTCAGTGTGTTGATCCCGGCCTGTAATGAAGAAGCAGCGCTGGCCGACACTATCGCCACCATAGAGAAACACCGCGCGCTATTCGCGGAGATGGAAATCATCGTGATCAATGACGGTTCCCGCGATCGCACCGGCGAAGTTGCCAGGTCGTTGGCGGTCACGTTGATCGAGCATGAAACCAATCGCGGTTACGGAGCGTCTCTGAAGGACGGCCTCCAACAAGCAAAGGGAGAATATATTTTAATCGCGGACGCAGATGGAACCTATCCTTTGGAGGATATTCCGCGCTTGGCCGCGGATATACCAACGTTCGATATGGTGATTGGCGCGCGGACGGGAGATCTGGTCAAAATTCCGTTTCTGCGACGACTGGGTAAATGGATCCTTACACAGCTGGCGGAATACTTAAGCCGACAAAAGATCCCGGATTTGAATTCTGGTTTTCGCATTTTTCGCAAGGACGTGGCGATGCGCTTTTTTGCCATGTATCCCGACGGCTTTTCTTTCACTACCACAATCACCTTGGCGATGCTTACCAACCACTACCGGGTTAAGTTTTTACCGATCAATTACCACAAGCGCGTAGGAAAATCGGCAATCAACCCGGTGCGCGACTTTCTTAACTTCACGATCCTGATTATTCGGATCTGTGCGTGCTTCAAGCCGCTCTATGTTTTCGTGCCACCCGCGCTTCTGCTGATCGCCTTGGGCATCCTTAAAGGCGCGATCGATTACAGCCAGCACCATTATCTTGGCGGCCTTTCAATCACGATGACGCTTACCGGGATCCAAACATTGTTCATCGGTCTACTGGCTGATCTGATCGATCAACGGATGAAGCTCTGAGCTACAATCCGCCATCTGTGCAAGATAAAGGCAGCGAACTCGTCGCAATTCGAGAACCCGGAACGCCCATTTTCTCGGCGAGTCTGAGCCAGCTACGATCCCACTGGCCGCTCGCGGTCGTAGCGGTCATTGGGGCCATCTTCATATTCACAAATCTCGGCTCCGATTATTTGTGGGAAGACGAGGGCGATACCGCGGCCTTGGCCTCGAACATTCTTAAATTCGGTGTCCCGAAAGCTTGGGACGGCGCGGCCTTTTTGGATTCCGACCACGGCGCGCGTCTTAATCGTGACCTCGTCATGGTGACGCATCCGTGGGTCCAATATTATCTGACCGCTGCGTCGTTCCTTGTTTTCGGCCAGAACACTTTTGCGGCGCGATTTCCCTTCGCCGTTGCCGGCTGGATGTCGATCTTATTCGTTTACGTTTTTGTTTGGCGATTGACTGGAAACAGACGGACCGCATTTTCCGCAGCAGCCCTGCTCGTCTTGTCGGTTCAATTTTTACTTTACGCGAAACAATGCCGCTATTGCGCGCTTAACATGCTCTTAGTCGTCTGGTTGTTCTGGAGCTTCTTTAAGATGAAATCCGCGCGGGATTGTGTGTTGTTCATTCTCGCATCGGTTTTTCTTTTTCACTCGCACCCGTACGGCCTGGCGCCAGTAGTCGCGCTTGGCGGATTGAGTCTGATTTACCGGCCGTTCGCAGCGCAACGGCGATGGGTCTTTTTTGCCGCGCCGGCAATTGCGCTTTTGACTTTGCCCTGGCTCGCTCTGTCCTCCCTCGCCTCCAGCGGATCGGCGTTGAATACAACCGCCGCGCAATCGCCTGGTGAATTTATCGAACGCTGCGCCCAAGCATTTATCGAATGCACTTCAGTCACGCCAGTAATCGGATGCCTTATCGTTCTTATGTTGGCGACATTATTGATGCGCCCGAAACAGAAAGACCTCGCGCCCGAGTTATTGCAGCAGGATGCAACGAC
The DNA here is from genome assembly GCA_035716295.1 of Chthoniobacterales bacterium. GTDB lineage: Bacteria > Verrucomicrobiota > Verrucomicrobiia > Chthoniobacterales > UBA10450 > AV40. The sequence goes on from DASTJU010000065.1 coordinate 5,929, forward strand.
CATGCCTGCCGAAAATTCTCCTGCATTTTGGGAAACGAACGAAATGTCGATCCTGGTAAGTGTTTTCGCTACGATACTTCTCTACGCATTAGCGACGGCCATTACGCAATCGAGTGATAGTCTCTGGCTGGCCGGAATGCGTTACGCTTCTGCGGTGCTTCCGCTGGCAG
>DASTJU010000066.1:0-2855 GCA_035716295.1 Chthoniobacterales bacterium
AGACAGCAGAACAGAATGTTTGCGATCCCGAGAGCAAGCAGAGCGCGCCGCTCCGCCGCGAAATTCAGAAGCGTTCCGCGCAACAGCCATTGAGGGACCGGCACGACACAGTAGAGGCTCAGACCGATGAGGAAGATCGACAACGTAACAAAAAGCCGAGAAATCGGGGTTTTCGTTCGAAACCGCGCCGCCAAAACTACAAAAGCAGCCGGCGGCCAAAGCGGATAGAAATTACTCGCCTCGGAAATGTTGTCATAAACGCCCGGATATGATTGCTCATATTCAAAAAAACCGAGCACGCCCGAAAATAGTTTGAAGATCGACAGGTCACCGCCGCTGCTGCGTCGTGTCCCGGGATAAACCGTGCGCGCGACCATCTCCACCGTGGACCGTACGTCTAGCCAGAACGGCAAAAGGATGAGCGCGATGGCAATCACGCCGACGCCAAGCAAAACGAATGCGCGCACGGCTGAGACCACGTCGTTTTGATCACGACTTTCGCGCCCAACGCCTACCAGCACTGCAATGAACAGCAACGCGAGCGGGATTTGATACGGCGGATAAAGGCAGAGGACAAAATTGATTCCAAAAAAAATGAAACAGAAAAGCGCCGCTGTTGTTTTCCAAAGATGTCGATCTTTTAAAAAACTGATCGCGCAACCAAGACAAACGAACCAGCTCGCCAGCATTTCCGGGAGCATGGTTGGTGACGAAAACCACCATTGAACGTAACTGGAAAACAAAACCCAAACCGCGCCAAAGATGACGAGCAGACGGCTGCGGATTCCGATTTGCCGCAAGCCCCAGCCGGCCGCGAGAAGCAAACCGAAAAATTTCGCCCACCAGTAAAACGAAAATCCCCGCACAAAATCGAAAATGAAAAAGCCGAAAAACTGCGGTCGGAAGAACGTGGTGTAGTGCGCCACCGGCACATTCATCAGCAGCGGTGAGCGACCGGCGCCGAGATTCGAATTCTCAATTGGAAACGGCGGTTTCTGTCGAGCTTGTGAAAGTGCTGAAGGCGTCCAGACGCCCCATTCGTCCACCCGAATTCTTTTCGGCGCTGAAAAAATCAGTCCGCGCGCGGTGCCCGGCTCGGTCAGAAGGTCGCGCCACATCCCGACCGAGGAACCGTTCAGCTCAAATGCGACCGCGAGGCAAAATAAGATCGCGGCGCCAACACAACACCATCGCAACAAACTCGCGTTGAACCACGCGCCTACTCGGTCCAAGAATATTGGGTCACGCTTTTCCAAGCGCTGAATCGGCCGCCCTCAGAATAAATTTGTCGTCATTGTCGCCGAGGCCGGCGAGATAACTCCGAATTCTTCGGAAGGATTGGTGCAAGAAAAGTTCGGCTGCCGTGTTCTTTTTCTGTGGCGATTCGCCGTTGCCTTGCCCGAATTGAATCTCGGAATCCCAACGACTGAGCGTTGCAGCCGACGCAAACAAATCCATCGCCGCACCGGCGATCCGTTCCTGCACTAGCTGCATGTCCAGGATTGGCTCGCGATAAAGGACGAGCGATTTGTTGACCGCGAAATTAAATTTCCAGATCAAGCGCCCGAGTTGATTCGCGAAGGATTTCAGCTCTGAGCTGCGCACCGGAACATCGGGAATCCGCACCGTCGCGCCGAGCCGGCTCATCCCTGCGTTCCACGCTTTTCCGATCCCGCCTTCACGCGTCGGTTTCAGCATCGTGTCGTAAATCTCTTTGAACTCCATGCCCGGTCCGCGCATTCCCACCAGCGCGACGAACGATTTCAAAACTTCATTGCTGCCCTCGCCGATCTGGTTGATCCGGGCGTCGCGCAGCATCCGCTCCAGCGGAAGATCATTAAAGTAAGCCGAGCCGCCGTGGATCTGGAACGATTCATTGATTCCCTCCCACAGCCGCTCCGTCGTGAAGACCTTCAGCATTGCCGTCTCCATCATGTAATCTTCCAGCCCGCGATCGATCAGCGAGGCCGTGATCGTGGTCATGGCTTCCATCGCGTAAGCATCCGCCGCCATGCCCGCGATTTTTTTCTTCACCAGATCGAATTCGCCAAGTGTCTTGTTGAATTGACGGCGCGTATTCGCGTGACCCACGGCAAGTTGCAGGCTCGTCTTTGCCGCACCCGTGCAGCACGCCCCAAAAGTGGTTCGGCCAAAATCGAGGACCGTCAGGGCAACGCGCAGTCCTTTGCCAAGCGGGCCGAGCATATTCTCTTTCGGCACCCGCACGTCGCGCAACGCGAAACGCCCCGTGGCCGTTCCTCGAATCCCGAGCTTCGGCATGCGCGGCTCGAGCATTTCGAATCCAGGCATGTCCGGGGTAACCAGGAACGCGGTGATCGCGGTCTTACCGTCTTTTCCCGGCACTGGCGTTCGCGCCATGACGGTCAGCACCTGCCCGATCGCCGCGTTGGTGATGTAACGCTTCTCACCATTCAAAATGTAATGCGACCCGTCCTCGCTCGGGACAGCCGTTGTTTGCACATTGGCAGCGTCCGAACCCGCCTCCGGTTCCGTGAGCGCGAACGCGCCGAGATCTTCGCCCGTCACCAATTTCGGGAGCCATTTCTGTTTTTGCGCGTGCGTTCCAAACAGGAGCAACGCGCGAATGCCGATCGAATGGTGCGCGTTTACAAAAACCGAGGTCGATGCGCAACGGCTCCCGATCTCTTCCAAAATCCTGCAGTTCGCCATTTGCGAGAAGCCGCGGCCGCCGTACTCCATCGGCGCGGTCATTCCGAGAACGCCGACGCGACCGAGACCGTCGATCAGTTTGCGCGGTATGTCTTCCTGTCGATCGATCTCCACGGGATCGAGTTCCGCATCGAGAAATTGGCGAAGTTCGGTGAGCGATTTGT
>DASTJU010000067.1:0-7697 GCA_035716295.1 Chthoniobacterales bacterium
CAGGCCACGGTTCGGATTCCGTCAGTCCGCGGAGAAATCAAAGACCGCAATGGACTCACCCTGGTGCAAAACCGCGCGAGCTACGAAGTGGATTTTTATCTTCCGGAAATGGTGAAGGGCTATCGCGAGCGCTTCGGCCCGCCGCCATTGGCCGAGCATCGCGCCATCATCAGCGGTATGCCGAAGGACGTGAAGGAACCCGATATTATCAAGATCGTGAATGACGGAATCGTGCCGCGGTTGAACGATCTCGATCTCGCGCGCGATTACAACGCCGGCCAGTTGCAACGCCATTACCGTAACGACACCGAAGTTCCGTATTCCTACATCAAGGACATCGATTTTCCGACGATGGCGAAGTTCTCGGAGCACGATGTCGGACTTCCGGGAGTAGACATCGCGATCAAACCGGTGCGCTCTTACCTTTACGGCGCGCTCGCGTCGCACATCCTCGGCTACGTAGGCGCGCCGGATGACACCAACAAAGAAGAAGCGCGGAAGTTCACGTTTTATCAAGGCGACGTGGACGGGAAATCGAACATCGAGAAAGCGATGGACGAATATTTGCGGGGACAGCCGGGTGTGCGTTATCTGCGTCGCAACGCCAAAGGAGCGATTGATGGAGTTCTGCGCGAAGATCCGCCGAAGCAAGGGGCTAACGTTTTTCTAACCATCGACGCGCGGATTCAAGCGATCGCGGACGAAGCATTGCGAGCAGTCAGCCGCGCCGGCGCGGTCGTGATCGATCCCAACAACGGGAATATTTTGGCGATGGCGTCGGTTCCGTCGTTCGATCCGAACGCATTTATTCCGAGCATCAAAGCGAAAGATTGGCAGGCGTTGCGCAAAGATGAAGCCGATCCGCTGGTTAACCGGGCAGTGAGCGCGCTGCCGCCAGGATCGACATTCAAGCTCATCACGGCGTTCGCCGGTCTGCGCGGCATGAAAAATCTCGCAGGCGCAAAATACAGCTGCGGTGGCGGTGTGAGTTACGGCGACCATTTCTTTCAATGCTGGGTAGCGTCAAAACATTACACGCACGGCACAATCGGCTTGGCTGACGCAATCAAAGTTTCGTGCGACTCATTTTTTTACCAGTACGGAAACGCCGCCGGCATTCAGTCGATTGACCATATCGGGAAGATGCTCGGGATCGGTGAGCAGTCGGGTCTGCCGTTGAGCGGCGAACAGGTTGGCAACATGCCGGGGCCGGAATGGATGCAAATTCATCATCCGCAGGAAAGATGGTCATCGGCGCAGACGGCCAACGTTACCATCGGCCAGGGCTACACTTTGGTTTCGCCACTGCAACTCGCAATGGCTTATGTCGCCGCCGCCAACGGTGGAACGTGTTATTATCCTCGCCTGGTCGATAAGGTTTTGAATCAGGACGGTTCTCCCGTGTTGGATGAGCATGGAAAACCGGCCGTGCCGCAAACACCGCGCGTCCGCTCCGATCTGCGGCGGGAAGTTTCGCCTCAGGATATCGAGCTTGTCCGCAAAGGCCTTTGGAAAGTTGTTAACGAAGATGGAGGAACCGGCGGCAGAGCGCGTCTGAAAGATGTTGTCGTGGCTGGGAAAACCGGCACTGCGCAGGCCACCGATCGTGGTCACGAGGAAAACGTGGCGTGGTTTACGTGTTTCGCGCCATTCGATCATCCGAAGTACGTCATCGCAGTGATGGTACAGGGCGCCTCGGGACACGGCGGCGAAGTCGCGGGCCCGATCGCAACACGCATTCTCGAGCGCATTCTGGCGCAGGACGAAGGAAACTTCGATATGCAGGTCGCTTGGCTCGCACCAGCGCATCACCCTAATCCGCTCCAGTTGGTAAAATCCGTGAGCTACACGGGAAGTAATCTCGGTAGCGAGGACGAAGAAGGCGCCGATAACGGGCAGAGCGCCGACGTGCAACTGGCGAGCGATAATGCTTCGCCCGATGTCGAACCTGAGGCTGATGCCCAAGGACAGGTTTCCAAACGGCCTCGAGTGGCACGCGCTGTTGCGGCACCGCCGCCTCGTCAACCGAACTTTTTTGAACGCCTTTTCGGAGGAGGCAAACGGCCTCCAGCGCAACCCGCGCCGACTCCGGTCCGCCGTCGTTTTTAACAATCAATGTCGATCTAACGAGTAATGAACAATTCCCTGGCCGTGTTTCCGCTCGCGATCGCGCAACCTTTCGAAATTTATGCTAGACAGAGTGAAGAAAATTTTAGGTCTTACGTCACGCAAGACCGGCAACAGATTGGTAGTCAGCGTCGAGAAACTCGAGCGCCGCGTGGCGTTGCTCGAGAACAATCGTCTCGAAGAATATAGCGTCGAGCGTAGCGACTCGCGCCAGATCGTCGGCAGCGTTTACAAAGGCCGCGTCAAGAACATCGAGATGGGTTTGAAGGCGATGTTTGTCGACATCGGCCTCGACAAAAATGCGTTTCTCCATTTTTGGGACGCGCTGCCGGCGGCGCTCGACAGCGGAATTGAAGAAGTCGACCGCCCATCAAAGAAACAACGCAAGCGGATAACCGCTAAAGATATTCCGAGTATTTATCCAGTAGGCTCGGAAGTCATCGTTCAGGTCACAAAAGGTCCGATTGGAACAAAAGGCCCGCGTGTGACCACGAATTTAAGTTTCGCCGGCCGCTACCTCGTTCTCATGCCGTTCAGCGATCGCAGCGGAATCTCGCGCAAGATCGAGGACCCGAAGGAGCGCAACCGCCTGCGGAAAATTTTGCGCGAGCTCGATATCCCGGAAGGGCTTGGCGTTATTATTCGCACAGTCGGGGAAGGCCAGCGCGCCCGCTACTTCGTCCGCGATTTGCGGTTCCTGCTCGACCAATGGGCTCAAGTGGAGGGGCTGATTCGCGACAAACCCGCGCCGTGTCGTGTTTTTGAAGAACCGGACCTGGTCGAGCGAACGGTCCGCGATTTTCTGACCGAGGAAATCGACGAAGTCCTCTGTGACGATCAGCAAGCGTTAGAGACGATGAATCAGCTGGTCGAAAAAATTTCGCGACGCGCCCGGAACCGTTTGAAATTCTATGATGGAGCGACGCCGATTTTCGAATCCCTCGGCATTCAAAAACAAATCGATGACGCTTTTCATCGCCAGGTTTGGCTGCGATGCGGCGGTTACATCGTGATCGACGAGACCGAAGCGCTGGTCGCGGTGGATGTAAACACGGGCCGGAACAAAGGCGGTCGCGACGTCGACAGAACAATTTTACAAACCAATCTCGAAGCGGCGGACGAAATCGCGCGCCAGCTTCGGTTGCGCAACATTGGTGGTCTGATCATCGCCGATTTCATCGACATGAAGAGCCGCAAAGATCAGCAGTCCGTTTATAATTTGATGAAGGAACGGCTCAGACGCGATAAAGCCAAAACCCATGTGTTGCCAATTTCGCAACTCGGCCTGATGGAAATGACGCGGCAGCGCGCGCAGGAAAGCCTGAGCGATACGATTTACGAGAATTGTCCGTACTGCGGCGGTCGTGGGGTCGTGAAGACTTCGATGACCACGAGTGTGGAACTGCATCGGACCCTCAACACCGTAATGCGGAAATATCAGGACAGCGTGCACGATTTTCGCGTCATCCTGAATCCGGACGTGCTGAAGCGGCTGAAAGAAGAGGATGAAGAATTGTTGATCGAGCTGGAACGGCGATACGCCGGGCGATTGACGTTTCGCGGGGACCCGACTTATCACCACGAAAAATTCATCGTCACCGACGCGAACACTGGCGCCGAACTAAAATCGTAGATTCTTAATCGGTTCGACCTCCGCGGGCCGAAGGAAGCGGGCTGTGCCGTCACCGGCGCGAACGCCCTCGGCTAGCCCGGTCCCAAGCGAAATCGGAAAGTTGATATCCCGGACAGCTAAACCCCCGCGTTGGGGGGGGCGGCATTTTGGGGGTTGACCCCATCCGGGCCTTTTGTTAGAACCGCTGCTGTGGGGGAAAATTGGGCTAAAATTCGGTGCTTGACGCTAGGTGTCAGGTTCGTGTTAAAAGCACGGGTGCATTGAAAATTCAGCTTCGATTTAAGCCCTGAAACAGCCTGTAGAAAAACAGTTTATTTTTTTATTGACGAACTTCTGAAGAAACCCTAAACGCATAGCCAAGTTATGAAAAAACTGACCTTAACCTTTAGTGCATTGTTCGCACTCCTCGTAGTGACGCCGGCCATTTTCGCCGATGGTCCGGAAAAATATTCCGGCAAAGAAAAAGAAGTGATGCAGCCGGCCCCGCCTGTGTGCGATTTCTATCGCGCTCATGAATGGGATCTGAGCATTTGGGCCGCATACGCGTTCGCATCGGACACCGGTCAAAACCACGTGGATAACGTGGATCCGTTCTCTCCGGACTCGGATCCGTTCACCTCCGACCGGGGCATCGGCTCCGGCTTCTTCGGTGAGCCGGCGGTCTGGAACCCGAACGAGCGGGTGAACATTGGTCAGGTCAGCAAGAACCAGTTATTCGCCCGGGACGACACCTGGGGCGGCGGTGCTGATGTAAAATATTTCTTTAGCAAGTACTTTGGCGTCGGCATTGAAGGACTCGGTCTTGCTGCGAAGACGAACTTCGCCGGCGGCGGCTTGATGACCTTAACCGGGCGCTTTCCCTTCGGACGTTTTGCTCCGTATGTGACCAGCGGTATCGGCTTCATTGATGGTGGCGCTACTACCTACAGGTATTTTAACGAGAAGCATGTGTACTCCCCGCAGAGTTCCGGACCACCGGGAAATTTCGACGCCGGCAGCTACGTTCTCCATGAGCGCGAGTTCTGGACAACCGATCCGGTTTATAACCATCACGTCAGAGCGCTCGGCCAGATCGGTGCCGGTTTAGAGTTCCGGATCACGTGTCATATCGGCTTAATGGCCGACTTCACCTGGAACTTCGTTTTCGGACAGGAGGATAATCATGAGGATAAGTTTCACCTGATTACCTTGGTGGGCTACGACACCATTACCGACCACGGCTCTCTGATTTCCCAAACCGCCGTCGTCAACCGGGCGCTTGACCTCAAACCTGGTCACGGCAGCGACAATCAAGATTTCGGAATGGCGCGATTTGGCGTCACCTTTTCCTACTAAGGTCTAAGGTCAGAAAAGCATAATTTAAACGCCGGAACGCCTCGTGGGTTCCGGCGTTTTGCTTTTATGGTTCGAATCACGAAAGCGTAACGTCAAAACTGGCCCCGGCCGCTTTCGTGATAGGGTAACCCTGCTCGATAAAGATCTCGTTCGTTCTGGAGAGCTTGAGTGATTTCGTGCCGCGCGGCCTTGTTGCTGAACTGCAACGCGCGCTCTGCCGTTTCCGCGGCTTCTGAGAAGCGACCGTTCTCTGCGTAGGCGGCGGCCAGGGCCCGCAGGAAAACCGGATTACTTCCGGTCGAAAGTCGATTGGCTTTTTGGGCCAGAGCGAGCGCTCGCGGCCCATTTCGTAATGATGGATCCGAACAAGTGGCCAGCATCCAGGCGAGGTTATTACAGATGGTCGGCACGCGTGGCTGCAATGCCAAGGACTTCTCGAAATGCTCAATCGATTCTTTGAGAAAGCCCTTTCGGTGATACGCGCTGCCCAAAGCCGTGTGCGCCGGCGCATAGGTTGGGTCTGCTTCCAACGCTCTCTCGAAACTGCTGATGGCTTCGTCCACCCGAGATTTCTTCATGAACACATAGCCCAGACCGTTGTAAGCGCGCCTTCTGCATGCACGATCATCCGGGGCCACGTTCAGGGCCTTCTCAAAGTGTAAGGCCGCTTCGTCTAGAGTTCCTTTTTCAAAGAGAGCGCGTCCGATTTCGACGTGCGCGTCCCAATTGTTCGGATTGTTTTGAATGACGTTCCGGTAACAGGCTTCCGCGCTCTGGTAGACATGGCTCTGTTTCCACGTCGAAAGCGCCAGAACAGCCATTAATGCAGCGCAAAACCCGTAGCCAACCGTTCGCTTCCAGCCACGCCATCTTCCAATCAGGACCGCGACGCCTGTGGAGACGGGCACGATAACTCCAAGGCTTGGTAAGTATTGAAAATGATCAGCGACAAACGAGAGGTGGAAGAAACCTACGTTGAAAAAACCGAGCAGCGGAAAGATGGCGAGGACAAAGAAAAGTGGACCGGCCAACAGCCATCGCCGCTGCCGTCCAAGAATCCAGAGGAACGCGAACAGCCCCAAAGCCGCCGCCGGAAACAAATACTGCGGCCAAGCCGACGGATCCACATTCCATCGCGGATAGATCAACACGAGATTCTCCGGCCAAAAGAGCTTGCCGATGTAAAACCAGAATGCGCGGCCGGCGATTAGGAATCGCTCTATTAGAGAGAAGTCGAATTCTTCACCTCTCGCGCCAACAAACTCGCGCTCCATCCAAGCGGTGAAGATTCCGGCGGCGATTCCCAGGAACATGAGTGGAATGAGTGGACGCACGTCGTGTTTCCAATGCAATTTGCCGCGCTTCCACCAAACGAGGATCAATATCGCTGCGGGCAGAATAGCGACGATCGTCTTAACGAGCAGACCGAGCAGAAAGAGTACTAAGACGAGCGTGTAGCAAAGGCGGCTGCGATTTCGCTCAAACTGCAAATACACGAGCAACGAGCCGAAAAAGAAAACGCCCGAAAGCGTATTTTTGAGCTCTGCAAGCCAGGCCACAGATTCCACCTGTACGGGATGCAGCGCGAAAATCGCGGCAGCCAGCCATGCTCCCGGAATCTCCAATCGCCTCAGGATTTTCAGCAACAAAAAAACCGAAAAGAGGTGAAGCAGGATGTTTACGAGGTGATATCCCAGGAGCGATTCACCCCAGAGTTTGTCCTCAATCCAATAAAAAGTATCGAGCAGCGGATGATATTGCCGCGTAGTTGGTGGATCGGTCCAAAGGTGGATCAGTCCGCTGACTGAACGAAGCTCTTGTGTGTTAGTGAGGTGTACCGTGTCGTCGAGAATTGGTTTTCCTCTCCATGCGGGCTGATAAACGAGGAAGGTGACAATGACCAGCACCAGGGCAAAAATCCAATCCCAAGATGCGCGAGAGCCTGCGCCGGAATGCGGGCTCGGTTTTTTCTGTTGTCGATTGATTCCTCGTTTGCTCAATGCGGCTAGATGACTAGCACAACCTCACCGTGCTGGCCGCAAAAAGTTATCTTTGTGGCTGTGAACTCCGCAGTTTTCTCTGAATCGTTTGCGAAAAGGCCGCTGAGTATCAAATTCAGTCACCATGTCGTTCGCAACGGTCCTTGATAATTTGCCGCTTCGGAAATCCGCTCTGGTGTCGCGTTTTGCTTTTCTCAAAGCTCACTGGGACGATTCAAATCCTATTGAATGCAATTGCACTGACGAGCGCGATTGCAGTTTGCGAATGTGCGGCCGCATATGAAATTTACCTGATGTCTTTTGCGGAAACGCTGGATAGCTTGCCTCTTTCGAAATCGGATGTTGTCCGCCGGTTCGAGCAACTGATTGCGCCCCAGTCCGACACCGAACTGGAACTCATGGCGCGGACTTCGCGCTCCCTTACACTGCAAAACTTTGGCCGAACAATGCGCCTCTTCGCGCCGCTTTATTTGTCGAATGAGTGCATTAACAATTGTCGCTATTGCGGATTTTCCCGGGACAACCCGATTTTACGCGTGACTCTCAGCGTGGAGGAAGTCCTGGCCGAAGCCCGTTATCTTCGCGACGCTGGCTTCCGACAG
>DASTJU010000068.1:0-3256 GCA_035716295.1 Chthoniobacterales bacterium
CGAAGAAACCATCAATTTGCGCGGAGTGCCGATCCGTCTGCTCGATACCGCCGGCCTCCGAACATCGGCGTCTGACATCGAACGCGAAGGAATCGCACGCACCGAACGGTCGCTCCAAACGGCTGATCTGCGCCTGCATATTGTTGATCGAAATGCGTCGCGCCCGGCCCATTTCGCGAAGAGTACCGCGAATGGGAATGAGATCGTGGTACTAAACAAGAGCGACCTTCCGGAGCATGACGATTGGAAAAATTGTACCGGGCTTCGGATCTCCTGCGCGACCGGCAACGGTTTGAACACTCTCGAAAGCGAAATTCTTTCTCGGATCGGCAAACAAAATTTGCGACCGGAAAACGCGCTTGCCATCAACCTGCGTCATCGCGATTGCCTGCGACGCGCCCTGGAAGCGTGCGATCGCTCGCGCAAAACCATGGAGAACTCACACTCCCCTGAATATATCGCTTTGGATCTTAATGAAGCGCTCCGGGCGGTGGGCGAAGTCGTCGGCACCGTCGGCGTCGAACAAATTCTGGACTCCGTCTTCGGCCAATTCTGCATCGGCAAATGAACAACGCCTACGAGCGATTCGTTAGGCCGATTCTCTTTTCAATTGATGCCGAAAACGCGCACCGATTCACAATCGAAAGTTTGCGCATAGCCTCACAGGTCGATCTTGCTCTTCGCGGCCTAAAAGTTTTTCAACCTCCGGCAAGACCGAAAAGATTTTTCGGCCTGAATTTCCCGAATCAGATTGGGCTGGCCGCTGGTCTCGACAAAAACGGCGTCGCGCTGGCAGCGTGGGCGGCCCTTGGGTTTGGTTTTATCGAGATCGGCACGGTCACAGCAAAACCGCAGCCGGGTAATCCGAAGCCGCGACTTTTTCGCTTCCCCAAGCAAAATGCGCTGATCAATCGGCTCGGCTTCAACAACGACGGCGCCGACGCGATCGCGCATCGACTGAGCAAATTGCGGCGAACTGGTCGTTGGCCGGACGTGCCGATCGGAATCAATATTGGAAAATCGATGAGCACACCGCTGAGCGAGGCAATTGCGGATTACCTCTACTCATTTCGACTTGTGCGCGAGTTCGCTGATTACGTCGTGCTCAATATTAGCTCACCGAATACACCGGGATTACGTGAATTGCAGGGACCTGGTGCTCTTTCGGAATTGCTCTCCGCCATCGCCGCAAAAAATCTTATCACTCGTAAACCGATCGTCGTAAAAATCGCGCCGGACCTCGCACCGGCCGAACTCGAGCAAATCGTTTCAATATGCGAAACCAATCAAGTCGCCGCGATTATCGCTACCAATACGACAATTGATCATTCGTCGATTCCCGCTGAGCAAGACGAACAGGGCGGATTGAGCGGCACGCCATTGCGCGAAAAATCGACGGCGCTGATCCGACAAATCGTCGCTAGATCGACAATTCCTGTTATCGCCTCAGGTGGAGTCATGGACGCCGACTCGGCGCGCGGAAAAATCGAAGCTGGCGCACAACTTCTCCAAATTTACACCGGCCTGATCTATCGCGGGCCCGGATTGCTGCGTGAGATCGCAGCGGCACTCCCATGAAGCTGCATCGGAAACTCGCGAAGCTCGCGCGCGGGGAAACGTACCGGCGCGGCTGGCGAAGAGCGCAACGTTCGGTTTTTCGATTGCCCTTTGGTCCGGTTCTCGCCGGTCTTGATCAAAATCGGCTCGCCGAAATCCAAAACCGTTACGCCGGCGAGAAATATGCCGATGTTGATCAATGGTTGCGTGTTAATCGCGAGCGAGTCCAGGATTTGAAACTGCATCGCTCTCCGCCTCAACGCGTTCTCGATCTTGGCTGCGGCGGCGGCTTTTTCTTGTTCATTCTGCAGCGACTCGGTCACTCCGTTCTCGGGCTGGACGTTGACGAATCGCCCCTTTTCAAAGAATTGCTCGATATCTTTGGCGTGCCACGCACCGTTTTCAGGATCCAACCGTTCGAATCGCTCCCGAATCTTAAGCAGCAATTCGACTGGATCACCGCGTTTTCGATCGGTTTTGATCGATATCGGGCGACGAACGTGCGCTGGGGGCCAGGCGAATGGGATTTCCTGCTCCGTGATCTGCAGTTACGACTCGCGCCTGGCGGGAAAATATATCTAGCGCTTAATCCACTCCCAAATGGCGATTACCTCACCTCGGAGCTGCGGGATTTCTTTTCCAGCCGCGGAGCCGACATCGAGCGCGAACGAATCTTTTTCCCTAACGGGGTGCACAAGTAATTTGCAAGATCGACATCTTGTGACGCGCGAGGTCCCGGCTCAGTTTCAGTAACGTCTCGTTTAACGGCGGGAAGCTATTTCTTCTTCCAAGGCTTCCACGGCTGGAGCACGTTTTTCTGGCGCAACTTACATTTGTCGCTAACCAACGTGAACTGCAACGTGTCATCCGTTCGATTGAATTTGTAAACCCCGGGACCATCGCAACCTCTTGGATTAACTCCACCAGTGCGTTGAAACGTCGCCTGATCACCCTGCACGGTGTACGTTCCCCACGCGTCACGTTTGCCGTGGTGCTTAAGATCGACGTCAAATGTGCCGTCTGCCTTAATCGCCCAAACCGTGCCGAGAGAGTTCGTCCAAGTTCCGACCAGGGAGGATTTCCCGGTCTCTTGAAACATGGCGCATCCGCCAAGCAGCGCGACCGCGGTCGCAGCAAGAACAATTCGGAAAGAGATTTGTTTCTTCATGCCGCGATGCTGTTCGGAACGCACGGCCTTTTCAAGCAAAGAAGAACTACTCGTCTTTACTGACCTTACCCGCGGCCTAAGTTTCAGCGATGTCGATTTCCGAAGAGCAAGTTCGCGACGCACTCCGCTCGGTCCGTTATCCGGGATTTAGTCGTGACATCATCTCGTTTGGTTTGGTCAAAGGAGTCGATATCGACAATGGCGACGTCAAAGTGCAGCTCGCACTCGCCACCAATGATCCCAATATTCCCGCGACGATAAAAAACGATGCTGAAAAAATATTGCGCGAGCTTAATGGTGTTCGGAGCGCAAAAGTTTTAATCGACATCCACGCTCCGCCGGCCGGCGCCGGCGCGAGTGTCGGCGCTGCCCGGATTCCGGGAGTCGCGCACGTCATCGCGGTTGCGAGCGGTAAAGGGGGCGTTGGAAAATCTACCGTGGCGGCAAATCTCGCCGTCGCCTTTGAGCAAACGAAGGCGCGCGTCGGTTTGTGCGACTGCGACATTTACGGTCCGAGCATTTCCTTAATGT
>DASTJU010000069.1:0-6192 GCA_035716295.1 Chthoniobacterales bacterium
GCCACCAGATGGCCGCGCCGAACGAGTAATCGCTCGAGTGCGGTGCACGTGTCCAGATGATCATCGACCAGCAAGATTCGCAGCGGCCGGCTCTCGGGCACGGGAGTGGTGAGTTTCACGATGCGCGGCGGCGGCGGCACACTTTTCATGGTCAAAATGAAAGTGGATCCGCGGTCGCGCCCTTCGCTGCGTGCGATCAGAGTGCCGCCATGCGCCTGGGCAAGCGATTTGGAAATTGCCAAACCGAGACCGAGTCCGCCATAGCGCCGCTGAAACGCATGCTCGCCCTGTTCGAATGGATCGAAAATGCGATTCATGATTTCGGGTTCGATCCCGATTCCGGTGTCGTGCACCGCGACGGCGAGAAGCTGCGGCTCCGGATTAGACGACGAAATTGTGATCTCGCCGTTATCGGCCGTGAACTTGATCGCATTCTTGAGCAGGTTCCAAACAATTTGCTGGAACTTGGCGGCGTCTCCGGAGACGTGATGCGCGCCAGCGCGCAAGTTGAGATGGAGCGTTAAATTGCGCGCTTGCGCTTCCGGCCGGCAAATTTCCACGACGTTGTTGATGACTTCGTGAGCGTCAAGCGGTCCAAATCTTAATTGCAATTTGTCTTTGGCGATTCGGGTGAGATCCAGGAGATCGTCAATGAGTTGGCTTTCCAACTCGACGTTGCGCCGAATCATCGAAAGCGAATTTTTCGATTCGCTTGAATGCAAGCCATCGGCTTCGAGAGTGTCGAGCGCGGCGAGCACCGGCGTGAGCGGTGTGCGGAGCTCATGTGAAAGCATCGCCAAAAAATTGTCTTTGGTGCGGTTGGCGGCCTCGACTGCCTCCTTCTGCTGCTCGACCGCGGCGTGGGCGCGATTGCGCTCGGCAATTGCGGCGGCGATTGCCATTGCCGTGATCGTGAGTGCCGCCGTCCATCCTTGCAGCATCAAGAGCGATTGATTTTTTGTTTGCAAGATGAACGGGCCAAAACCGTGAAGCGTTCCCCAAATGGCGATGGCAGAAAGAACAAAGATGCCGGTGGCGGTTTCGCGCGGCGTGAATCGGAACGCGGTCCAGATAACGATTGGTCCGCAAATAAATGAGATGGGATAATTACGCGCGGAAATTGGCAACCATCCGCCGAACACCGTTTCCGCGAGAGCAACCAGCAACAGAAGGAGGATGGTGACTTCGATCGCTTGCGCTCGGTTCCAGTTTCTCCGCGATGCCGTCACGCTCCACAAAATCAGAAGCGGTGCGACGACAAGAATTCCCGAAGCATCTCCCAGCCACCAAGTCAGCCAGATTGCACTGTAGTTTGCCCATGGCACGAAGCCGGCATAGGCGAGGCTGGTGACACCCAACGCAGGACTGATCGTTGTACTAATCGCCGTAGCGAGCGCGAATTTAAAAACGTCCTGGGGACGATCGAAAACTCGAGCGCCTCCAGCAAATCTGCTTATGAGCCAGGCGCCGCAAAGTGCTTCTAAGGTATTGCCGCCGGCAATGCCGATCGACGTCCAAATATTTCCCGCGGTCATTAGATTGACCAGAAATGCGCCGAGAAAAATCGCGGGCCAAACGCGGAACCCCAGAACGAGCAATGCCGCCAGGGCGATGCCAGCCGGAGGCCAAACCGGCGATGCGCTCGCGTTGAGAAAGGCCAGGTGCAGCGAAAGTTTGCCGGCAACGAAGTAGACCAGCGCCAAGGCGCTGATCGCCGGCAGCGTGGGAATTTTCCTGAGATTCATTACCCGACCGCCTGTGCGAATCGCTCTACCTGTTACGCGGCTCGCTCCCCTGGTCAACCGATTTGTGAATAAGTGGGAATAACTCTAAAGAGAGCGCAAGATCGACAATCTGCGCCGGCCGGGCGGAGAGTTGCCGCTGCCATCAGCAGCGGCCGCAACATCAGTAATCGCGGCAGTACGGATATTTCGATTCGTTGCCGAGCTCAGGCGGGAATTCTGAGTAACCGGCGTGAATCCACGGAATGTCGCTCACCAATACTGGCCGATAACTGTCGTGCCAAACCGGAAACGCGAACGTAAAAATCTCAAACAGGCCGGTGAAATGTCGTTCGGTGGAGCGGCCGAGGCCGCGCACGATGCCATAACTCGCGGCCGCAGAGTTGCCTTCCTCTTTGTTTATTCTCCCAACCGTCACCGGCAATTCGGCGGAAGCGTAAAGCAGATTTCCAATGCCGCGGCCAAGTTTGCGCGTCGGCCCGTAATCGTTGGACGGCGGATCCTGGATGTCAGCGATCGCATTTGCTGCAACAACAATACTGATTAGTCCGACCAGCAATTGCGTTTTCATAAGTCGCTCCAACACCTAAACAACTTCTTCGAAACAAAATCAATATTTCATTTTGATCTGATGCCGGCGTCCGACAATCGCTTAACCGCTCGGCGGACCTTGAAAATAAAACAGAACGAAGCGGCTGGCGTCGTACAAACCGTGACCGATGATTACCAGCCAGAGATTGCGGCCGGATACGAGAACGATAATGCCCAGCAAAACTCCGAGCGTTCCGGTGATGGCGATTCCGAGCGGGTTCTGATACGCGTGGGCCGCACCGAAGAGCGCGCCTTGAATAAGGCAAGCCGCGACCCATCCGCCGCGACTTGCGCCGAAACACATCGCGAGACCCTGCATTAGAAATCCGCGAAACATGAATTCCTCGTAAAGTCCGGCGCCGATAAACGCATAACAGACGCCGTAAATAGTAAGCTCGAGATTCCCCTGAATTGCTTGGAACTTGCTAAGGTCGCGGCGAAAGCCGGCTTTTTCGGAAAAGTAGATCGCTATGAAAATGATCGCGGCCATCACAATGCCGAGCACGATTGTTTGCAGCCAGCTGGCAGGTCTTTTCAGTCCAATGTCAGCGAGGCGCTCGCCGCGAAGCCGAATCAATCCCCAGCCGACTGCGATTAAGAAAAGTTTTCCAATCGCGTCCAACGCGAATCCGGGGCGTAAATTGACCGGAATCTTGACGAATGCCTCGATAACGAGGTCGAGCAGGAACGTCACCGCCACCAGCGCGATGATGTCGATTAAATAACGAAATCGACGCGGACCGCGCGCCGTTGCCGCCGGCTCAATCTGATTTTCCATGGCGCCGCAAATGTTAACGACCCCGTGTCCGATTTGGACAGGTCAATTTCCCGACCTCTGTCTTCTGTCCTCTGTTCTCCGCCGCTAGTGCAGCTCTCGGCTCCAACCAGTGAGCGAAAATACGACCAGGAGATCTCGATGGTTTACGCCGGGTCGAAATTTCCAATTGAACAACGTCATCACCGCAGTTGCGTCCAGTTCGCGGTGATGAGTCGATTTCATCACTTTCACTTCTTCGACGACTCCAGTCTTGTCGTTGATCATGAGCCGATAAATGCCCTGACCTTGATAACCGAGATGTTGCGCTTTGATTGGATACTCAGGATCAGGCGCATTGATCGTATCTTTCTTGTACTGCGGCGGGATCCTAACAATGTCGGTGGCGTAGCCCGGTGTGATGACCGCGAGAAACAACAGCGTTAACAGAATTCTGAGAGGAGTTTTCATACATTGAAAGAATCGAACGCCGCTAGCAAAGTGGCCGTGCCGCCGCAATCCAAATCTGATTTCTGGATTTTCTACTTCAGCCTTTCTACTTTCTCCTTCGTTTAGCGGTTCCCGTAGTTCAACGGATAGAACGGAGGTTTCCTAAACCTTAGATGTGGGTTCGATTCCCGCCGGGAACGCAGCTTCGTATGACCAGTGTGCATAAGACTCTTACTGAAATGCGTGAACAGGTGCTTCGATTGATTCGCTCACTCCCGTTCGCTCACCCCTTCGGGGCTATCGTCCATGTCGCTCGACTCCCGTCGGCTCCATTCCCGCCGGGAACGATTTGTATCAGACAGCAGCAGTGAAAAAGAAATTGCTCTATAGCACAGTCGCGCTCCTGCTCGTGCTTTGCGCGATCGAATTGATCTCCTTCATATTCTTTTCGGTTTTTCGCGATCGATTCGGATTGCGCAAGCCGCATAAATACACCGTTGCTCAAGCCGATATCCCGAAGCTGAAGGAGCTGTATGATTTTTCCCTGGGTTGGAAGAAACGTTTTCCCACGCCATTTGGCGAGCGTCCGCGTGGAAAGGAATACGGCCGGCCCTTAATGGCGGCATTCGGCGATTCTTTTACCTACTGCGATCAGGTAGGCGACGTAGAAACGTGGGAGGAGCAGCTCGCGGGGATGCTGTCGGGCGACATTTATAATTTTGGTGTCGTTGCCCACGGCACCGACCAGGCTTACCTCCGTTTCCGCGAGGAGTTTCAGAAAACCGGCGCGCCGATTGCGGCGCTCTGCCTCATTACCGAGAACATCAATCGAATCGTAAGTCGGTATCGCCCGTTTTACTCGGTCCGCACCGGATACACCTTGACCAAGCCGCGGTTTATTCTGCGCGGCCAGACTCGCGAGCTAATCGAGAATCCGGTTCGAAACGAGAATGAAATCGAGAAGTTGCTCGATCCGAAATTCGTTGAAAGCGTGGGCGAAAACGATTTCTGGTTCCGTCGTAACGATGATTTGCCGGCGCTGAGTTTTCCCTACACCGGCATTTTGCTTAATAAGCGCTTCTGGCTGCAATTCTTTCCCCGGCGAGGAGGAGGCCAGATCGACGATGTCACTCCGCGACCGCGGACCAATCTTTGGGTCTATCCGCCGGCCCGCGATCTCATGTTTTCAATTTTCGATTCTTTCGTGGAGGAATCGAAAGCAGCGGGAAAGAGGCCGTTCATCAACGTGCTGCCCTCGCGTGTTGAAGTGCTTTCTCAGATGGAGGGAAGGAATCCAAAAAAATTCGCAGTTGTTTGCTCCTATTGCCAATCCCGTGGTTACGCGTGCTTCAACGGCGCGGGGGCCTTGGCTAAACGTGCCCATAACAAGGCCGAGTTAGATACGTTCTTCAACGGCCACTTCACGCCCTTGGGAAACAAAATCTTCGCGGAAGAGCTTCACACTTTCTTGGTCGATCAGAAACTGATCGACCAGCCGGTCAACAAATAGAATCACGCGAATTATTTCGCGATTTTCATTCCGAGCTCTTTGACGAGGAAGGCCCAGCGGTCGGCGGTTTCTTCGATGATCTTTGTTGTCGGTTTGCCGGCGCCGTGTCCGGCTTGGGTTTCAATTCGGATCAGAGTTGGTTTGTCGCAACCTTGCGCGGCTTGAAGCGTGGCCGCGAATTTGAAGCTGTGCGCCGGGACGACGCGATCGTCGTGATCGGCGGTGGTGATCAGTGTTGGCGGATAACAGCAGCTTTTGGCGATGTGATGGAGCGGTGAGTAGGCGTAGAGAAATGGAAAGTCATCCGGTTTTTGCGCGCTGCCATAATCGGAACTCCACGCCCAGCCAATCGTGAATTTTTCGAAGCGGAGCATGTCCATTACGCCAACGGCTGGCAACGCGGCGCCGTAAAGATCGGGTCGCTGGGTAATGCAAGCGCCGACTAGGAGTCCGCCGTTACTCCCGCCGCCGATCGCGAGTTTCGGCCTCGAGGTGTAACGATTGTCGATCAAGTACTGGGCTGCTCCGATGAAATCGTCGAACACGTTTTGTTTCACGTGCAGCATTCCGGCTTCGTGCCATTTCTCGCCGTACTCGCCGCCGCCGCGCAAATTCGCGAGCGCGAAGATCCCGCCCATCTCCATCCAAACCAGATTTGCCGGCGTGAACGTCGGCGTTTCGGAAATACCGAACCCGCCGTAACCGAAGAGATAAGTCGGGTTCTGACCGTTGCGTTTCATTCCTTTTTTGTAGGAAACGAACATCGGGATGCGCGTGCCATCGCCGCCGCGGTAAAAGACCTGCTCAGTCGCGTAATCGTCCGGATTAAATTTTACTTTCGGTTTAAACAGCAGTGCGCTCGCGCGCTTGTCGAAATCGTACCGGAAAATTTCAGTGGGCGTGGTGAAACTGGCGAATGAATAAAATGTTTCGCGGTCTTTGCGTTTGCCGGTGAATCCGCCGGTGGTGCCGAGTCCCGGCAGTGCGATCTCGCCGTCGGGCGTGCCATCGAGCTTGAACAATTTCACCGCGCTGTGCGCGTCCTTCAGATAAACGGCGACGAAGCGATCGCCCACTGTGGTGACCGCCTCCAGTTTATCTTTCGATTGCGGCACGAGCTCGTCGATTTGGGCAGGGAGCGGTTT
>DASTJU010000070.1:0-3121 GCA_035716295.1 Chthoniobacterales bacterium
ATCGGTCAGCTCGCGCCGCTTCTCGACAAAGGCGATGTCATTGTTGATGGCGGCAATTCGCTTTTCACCGATACCCAACGCCGCTGCAAAGATCTCGAAGGAAAAGGAATTCATTTTGTCGGCTGCGGCGTTTCCGGCGGCGAGGAAGGCGCGCTCAAAGGTCCATCATTGATGCCCGGTGGACCGCGCGAGTCGTGGGAAATCATCGCGCCGATTTTCCGCAAGATCGCCGCTCAGGTGGATGGCGAACCGTGTTGCCGATACATGGGACCCGACGGCGCGGGTCATTACGTCAAAATGGTGCACAACGGAATCGAGTACGGCGACATGCAGCTCATCTGCGAAGCCTATGCCATCATGAAAAACGTGCTCGGTATGGAAGCGCCGGAACTCGGCGAAATTTTCACCGAATGGAACAAAGGCGAGCTCGACAGTTATCTGATCGAAATCACCTCCCAGATTTTTCGCAAGATCGATCCCGAAACCGGGAAGCCGCTGGTCGATGTGATTCTCGATAAGGCCGGCCAAAAAGGAACTGGCATGTGGACTTTGCAATCCGCGATCGCGCAATCAGTCGTGATCTCGACCATCAACGCCGCGGTCGAAGCGCGCGTGATTTCCTCACGAAAAGACGAACGCGTCGCGGCCTCGAAGATTTTGCCCCAGCCGAAGCCGAAAAAATTTAGCGGTGACCGGAAAAAACTAATCGATGCCGTGCGCAACGCTCTTTACGCATCCAAGATCGTTTCCTATGCGCAGGGAATGGAATTGCTCGGCGCGGCCAGCAAACAATACAACTGGAATCTGAACTTCGGCGACATCGCCACCATCTGGCGCGGCGGTTGCATCATTCGCGCGAAATTTCTGAACTGCATCGTGGACGCCTACAAACGCGATCCCGCGCTGCATAATCTTCTGCTCGACTCCTATTTCACCGACATCGTCAAAAACACCCAGGACAATTGGCGGATCGCAGTTGCCGCCGCAGTCGAACAGGGCGTTGCCGTTCCGGCCTTTTCGGCATCGCTCGCTTACTTCGACAGTTATCGCTCGGCGCGTCTGCCATCGAACCTGTTGCAGGCGCAACGCGACTTCTTCGGCGCGCACACCTACGAACGCGTGGACAAGCCCGGCGTTTTTCACACCGAGTGGATCGAGTCCGACCATAAGCCGGCGCAAAAATCAGCCGCGCCGAAACCGCACGAGCCGCGTCACGCCGGCGAATAGTGCCCGTCCGGCTCGGACTTAGTGAAAATCGTGCGACTCGCTCCCGATGAGCTGGTCGTGCGTGAGCGGTCTGATCTCGCGCGTTTTGATCAGGACGACGTTGTCCGAATTCTGCACTTCGCCTTCGATCAAAAGAAAATCTTCTTCGGTGATTAGAAGCCGGAAGCGCTCGAACAAATCCGGATCGACAATCGCATTCGAAACCCCGGTCTCATCTTCCAGGCTGACAAAGACAAAACCTTTCGCCGTTCCCGGACGCTGACGGCAAATCACATTCCCCGCAATCTGAACGATTGAGCCCTGTTTCGCCTGCTTGAGGTCTATCGCGCGCCAGATATTCGGCAAACGGTCGCGAAGTAATTTCATCGGATGCGGCCCGGCAGTTAAATTCATCGTCTGATAATCGGCTGTCACTCGCTCCTGAACGGTCATCGGAAGCAAAGGTGAAGCAGCAGAGTCAGCGTCCTCTACTGCCAGTCCGGCTCGGACCAAATCATCATGGATCGTTTCTTCCACTCTCCACATCGCCGCGCGCCGATGTTTCGCGAAACAATTGAACGCCCCTAATTCGGCGAGCGTGCGCAATTCTTCTTTTGAAAGCGACACCCGCCGTTTGAAATCGTCGAGCGACTCGAATTGTCCGCCACCGGACGGACTCGCCGTGGCGAATCGTTCTCGCACGAGTTCTTCGGCATGTTCCTGCCGAAAACCGTTCACGACACAAAATCCTAGGCGAAATATGTTGTCATCGAGAACGGTGCAGCGCCAATCCGATTTCTTAACGCACACCGGCTTCACCTTCACCCCGTGTCGCTGCGCGTCTTTGACGATGGTTGCCGGTGTGTAAAAACCCATTGGCTGATTGTTAATCAAACTTGCGTAAAACTCCGGCGCCCGATGCACTTTGAGATACGCGCTGCCGTAAGCGAGAATCGCAAAGCTGATCGCGTGCGATTCCGGAAATCCGTAAAGCGCGAACGACGCAATCGAATGAATGATTTTGTCTATCTTGTCCGGCGCCACGTTCTTCCGTTCCATCGCTGCGCGCAGTTTCACGCTTACTTTGTTCATTCGCTCTTCCGATCGATGGAAGCTTAGCGCGCGCCGAAGTTCTTCCGCTTCGTTGCCCGAGAAATCGGCCATGATCATCGCGATCTTTAACATTTGCTCCTGGAACAACGGCACCCCGAGTGTGCGTTCGAGCACTGGTTTCAATCGTTCATCGAAATACGTGACCTGCTCTTTCCCAGCGCGCCGATTCAAATACGGATGCACCATGTCGCCCTGGATCGGTCCCGGGCGAATGATCGCGACCTCAATGACGACGTCGTAAAAACATTTCGGTTTCATCCGCGGCAACGTCGCCATTTGGGCGCGGCTCTCGATTTGAAAAACCCCGATCGTGTCCGCGTGCTGCATGATCTCGAAAGTTTTCTCGTCGTCCTTTGGAATGTGCGCGAGATCGAGCGGCCGGCCGCGCTCGCGACAAAGCTCGAGCGCGTCCTGCATTACCGACATCATCCCCAGGCCTAACAAATCGACTTTCACGATGCCGAGGTCCTCGCAATCGTCCTTGTCCCATTGCGCGACCACGCGGCCCGGCATCGATGCGTTCTCCAGCGGTACGAACGAGCTCAGTTTGTTCTGACAAATAATCATCCCGCCGGAATGCTGGCCGAGATGGCGCGGTAATCCGTAAATCGCCTGATACAAACGGACGAACGCCGGCATTCGCGGATGCGATTGCGGCAACCCGGCCTGCTCGATTTGCGATTGCAGATCGAGCGTGTGCGGAAAATCGCCGTTCGCGAAGAGATGCGAAAAGCGATCGAGAATGCTCGGCGAAAAATTCAGCGCTTTGCCGATCTCGCGCGCGGCGCTGCGCCCGCGATAA
>DASTJU010000071.1:0-6350 GCA_035716295.1 Chthoniobacterales bacterium
ACGAGTCGTTGCGCCATGATCGCGCGCAGGGACGAAGCGACGAGAAACGGCTGCACGCCGATGTCGACTAAACGCGCGATGGCGGACGGCGCGTCATTTGTGTGGAGCGTGCTGAAGACAAGGTGGCCAGTGAGTGAAGCATTCGTTGCGATGCTGGCGGTTTCGAGGTCGCGAATCTCGCCGATCATAATCACGTTCGGGGCCTGGCGAAGGATCGAGCGCAACGCGGCCGGAAACGTCATCCCGATTTCGTGATTCACCTGGACCTGATTAATGCCGGTCATTTGATATTCGATCGGTTCTTCGACGGTGATGATCTTGCGGTCCGGCTTGTTGATATAATTGAGACAGGCGTAGAGGGTGCTCGTTTTTCCTGAGCCGGTTGGACCGGTGACAAGAAGAATTCCGTCCGGCAATTGGATCAAACGCTCGAATGTCTCCTGGTCGTCGCTCAAGAAACCAAGCTCGGGCAGTCCAAGCACCAGACTCGACTTGTCGAGGACGCGCATAACAACGCTCTCGCCGTGATTGGTCGGGATGGTCGAAACGCGGAGATCGATCGGTTTCCTCTTAATTTTGACCTGAATACGTCCATCTTGTGGCAATCGTTTTTCAGCGATGCTCATCGAGCCGGTCATGATTTTGAGCCGGCTGACGATGGCGGATTGCAGACGCTTTGGCGGCGCCTGCATTTCCTGCAAGACGCCATCGATCCGGAATCGGACCCGGAATTTCTTGTCGAGCGGTTCGAGATGAATGTCGCTCGCGCCGGCGCGATGCGCCTCGATGATCAACATCGAGACCATGCGAATGATCGGCGCATCGGCGTCATCGACTTCGGTGATGGAAGCGCCGTCGCCGAGCTCGAGGCCAAGATCGACATCTTCGCCAATTTTCTCTTTTAGGACATCGGCGGCTTCATCGGCCGTGCCGTAATATTTGATCAGCGCTTCGCGAATCTTTTCCGGACTGCTGCAAACCAGCTCGAGTTCGCGTTGGAGCAAAAAGCCGAGGCTATCGATCGTATCGATGTCGAGGGGATCGCTCACAGCTACGACCAGACCAGTCTCGCCAAACGCGACTGGAATGACTTTAAAACGTCGCGCGTCTTCAGCCCGGATTTGTTTGATAATCGCCGGTGGAATCACCATCGAGGAGAGATCGATCCAGTCCATGTGCGCCTGCGCCGCGAGCGAGCGCGAGACGTCGGATTCGCTGACGATTCCGTCCTTAACCAAAAGATCGACGACACTGTTCTGTCCATCCAGACGAGAGCGCGCGGCGTCGACCTGTTTCCGCGAAACAAGGCCGACGTCTTGCAATACTTTTAGGACGTAATCTTCGTTCTGTTGCACGGCTAAGAAAACTCGACCGGCTAGTTTATCGAAAATCGTTGGCCGCGTGAACCGTGATTTATTTCACTCCACCGTCACACTCTTGGCGAGATTGCGCGGTTTATCGACATCGCGGCCAAGGGCGACGGCAAGGTGGTAAGCCAGGAGCTGCAATGGAATTACCGTCAGCACGGGACTGAGACAATCGATCGTGCTAGGGACCTCGATGATGTCGGCCGCGAGATCTTTCAACTGGCTTGCGCCGTTCCCGGATGTGACGGCAAGGATCGGGCCTTTGCGCGCCTTGACCTGTTCCATGTTGTTCACATTCTTCGGGAAGACGGCGTCGTCTGGCGCGATGAATAGGGAAGGCAAGTCCGGCCTGACGAGCGCAATGATTCCATGTTTCAGCTCAGCGCTCGGGTGTCCCTCGGCGAAGAGATAGGTGATTTCCTTCAGCTTGAGCGCGGCTTCGAGCGCGATCGGATAATTGAATTGGCGGCCGAAGAAAAGCATTCCGCTAACATCGACATATTTCTTCGCGATCGACTTAATTTGATCGCTGAGCTTTAAGACTTCCTCGATTTGTCCCGGTAACGCTTCGAGCGCGTCGATGATGCGTTTACCCTGGGCGGTGGAGAGCTGACGCATTCGGCCGAGAAGCAGACCGATCAACGTTAGGATTACGATTTGAGAAGTGAACGACTTCGTTGCCGCCACGCCGATCTCAGGCCCGGCGTGCATGTAAACGCCGCCATCGCTCTCGCGCGCGATGGTACTGGCGACGTTGTTACAAATTCCAAGCGTCCGATAACCTTTGCGTTTGCTTTCGCGCAATGCACCAAGTGTGTCAGCGGTTTCTCCGCTTTGACTAATCGCGAAGACCAAAGTGTGCTCAGTTGACGGCGTGTTTCGATGTCGATACTCGCTCGCAAAATCGACATCCACCGAAACGTTTGCCAACTGCTCAATCGTGTACTCGCCGACTCTGGCCGCATGAAGCGCAGTTCCGCAGCCAGTCAAAACGACGCGCGCAATATCGCGCAATTCCACTGGATTCATGTTCAAGCCGCCGAGCTTGGCCGTGCATTCTTCGTAGGTGAGGCGGCCGCGCATGGCGTCGCGCACCGAGTCGGGCTGCTCGCAGATTTCCTTGAGCATGTAATGCGGGTAATCGCCCTTCTTAATGTCTTCGGCGCTGAACTCGACTTTGCTGACTTCGTGCTGGCCGGTTTCGCCATCGATTGAGCTGATGTCGAAATTCTCGCGATCGAATGCGACCAGATCGAAATCATTCAGGTAAACAACGTCGCGGGTATGAGCCACTATCGCGCTCACGTCGCTGGCGAGAAAATTCTCATCTTTACCGATCCCGAAAACCAGCGGACTGCCGCGCCGCGCGCCAACAACGAAGTCGGGAATGTCGCTGTGAATCAGCGCGATGCCATACGTCCCGATGACTTGTTTGAGCGCGGCCCTGGTGGCGTTGACCAGACGCGCCTTGGAATCCTTTCCCCCGAGCTGGTGATAAATGCTCCCGATCAGGTGCGCCAGAACTTCGGTGTCGGTGTCGGAGCGAAAATTTGTGTCGCCGTTTTGGATGAGTTGTTCTTTGAGTGCCTGATAATTTTCAATTACGCCATTGTGGACGAGAGCGATCTTGCCGGTGGCGTCGAAATGCGGATGAGCGTTCTCATCGTTGACTTTTCCATGCGTCGCCCAGCGAGTGTGACTGATTCCGTAGGATCCGGCGGCCGGTTTTTGTGAAACGAGCTTGGCGAGCGAGGCGATGCGACCGGCGCATTTGCGGGTCTCGATGTGATTGCCATCGACGATGGCGACGCCGGCGGAATCATAGCCCCGATATTCGAGGCGACGAAGTCCATCGAGCAAAATGGGCGCAGCTTGCGAGCGCCCGACGTAACCGATGATTCCACACATATTGGAAGGGGAAGGTTGCCACTAGCGGCAAGTCCATGCAACCGGGGTAAACCGAGCAAAAAGGTTGCCGCGACCGGCAAGCACTGGGTTATTGAAGGTGTGCGGACCCAAAATACAGCCGCTCGGGATTCAGTGTTGCCAATGCCGACGCCCGCGCTTCCACCGGGCACGACTCAGCGAACGCTCGCCATCATCATGGGCGGCGGCGCGGGCACACGTTTGTTCCCGTTAACGAAAGATCGAGCCAAGCCGGCGGTGCCGCTCGGCGGAAAATACCGGATCGTCGATATTCCGATCAGCAATTGCCTGAACTCGGGTCTGCGCTCGATCTACGTGCTAACCCAGTTCAACAGCATGTCGTTGCATCGACATATTCAGGCGAGCTACAAGTTCGACAATTTCTCGCGCAGCTTCATCGACATCCTGGCAGCGCAACAAACTCCGGAAGGTTCGCAATGGTATCAGGGCACCGCCGATGCCGTCCGCCAGAACATGCGCTACTTCCTCGAACACTCATTCGATTACTATCTCATTCTCAGCGGCGATCAGCTTTACCGGATGGATTTTCGCACGTTGTTGCATCAGCATATTCAAACCGGAGCCGACATCACTCTCGCGACCAAACCGGTCCATCGACATCAGGTCGCTGAGTTCGGCATTATGCAAAGCGGAGTCGATCGTCGGATTGTGCGCTTCGTCGAAAAACCGAAGGAAGACTCAATCCTTCAGGAATTGAAGATGAGTCCCGAACTCCTGCGTGCCGTCGGCTCTAACGAAGATGACGAATTGTTTCAGGCTTCGATGGGAATTTATCTATTCAATCGCGATGTTCTGGTGAGATGTCTTGATAACGACCTGTTTGATTTCGGCAAACACATCATTCCGCACTCAATCAAAGATCGACAGGTCAACTCGTTTATTTTCCAGGGTTACTGGGAAGACATCGGAACGGTGCGCGCGTTTTATGAAGCGAACCTCGACCTGACCGATCTCGTTCCAGAGTACAGCTTCTTCGATACCGAAGCGCCGATTTATACGCATCCGAGATTTTTACCGGGGAGCAAAGTCAACGGCGCGACGCTGCGGCAGGCGATCATTTCCGACGGGTGCATTATTTCCGATGCGCATATCGAGCGGAGTGTCATCGGGATTCGCAGTATCATTCAGAGCGGAGCCACCATTCGTGATAGCGTGGTGATGGGTGCCGATTATTTTGAACAAGATCGGCCGGGAGCGGAAGGCATGCCCCCGATCGGTGTCGGACGTAATTGTGTGGTCGATCGCGCGATCATCGACAAGAACGCACGCATCGCAGATGGCGTTGTGATTACGCCGGAAGGAAAACCATTGAATCTGGACGCAGAGAATTATTTCATTCGCGACGGAATCGTGGTCGTTCCCAAGAACGCCGTTATCCCGGCGGGATTTTGGATCTAGCCGGCGCTAACCGAAGATCGATGTCGATCTTGAGAAATTCAGCGGTGGTCGCTGAAGTTTGCGAATTGGCTGCCGCCGCCTTCCCATTTTTCCTGCTTGTTCCAAGGCAGTGAGGTCTCCGGTTTCCCATCAGGATCCTTGACCAACGTGACGTCCCCTTTTTGGGTCGCACACGAAACCAACATGCTCGCCGCGGCCAGCAACAAGACTGCCGCGACCTTTCTCTCCTGCTTACGAATTTGTGCCAGCATAGATGACAATGTCCCCCGGTTGCACCTGAACACCTCGCGCCAGAGTGCTGGTGATGATATCGCCGATAGCGGTCGCCGGTTCAACTGAAGAAATACGGATTTTTCCAATAAAGGTCCCGTCTCGCACGACCAGCATCTCAGAGTGCGCCTCCACCCCGTTTCGACCGCCGAGATTAAGCACGACGAAATTGTAAGCCTGATTAACCGCGAGGACGGTGCCGCGCACACCGACCTTTCCACGGGCGACCGCTCGCCGCTTTTTTTCATCTTCGAGCTGCGAGGAGCGCTCTTTTACAGTTTGTAGCTTCTCGGAAAGAAGACTTTTCTCGCGCTCGGCACCGTCGAGCTGTTGTCGGGCGTCATCGAGCTGGGCCTGTAATTCGACGGCCGACGGTGCACCGGGATTGACCGAGGCGGGATGCTTTTCCTCGATTTGCTTTTGTAATGCCAGGATCTCGGCTTCCTTGTCTTGGAGTTTGGCTTCGAGTTGGGTCTTCTCGTTCAGAATTTGGGTGAGTTGGCTCTCGGCAGCTCCTGTCTTTCCCTCGCGCTCACCGAGTTTCGCTTGTTCCTTCGCAATCGCCGATTCCCGCGCCTTGAGTTCCTTTTCCTGATTCGCCCGATCGTGCTCGGCGCTATCTCGTGCCGCGACAGCGCCCGCTATGGTGGAACGCAGGGTCTTGACTTTCGCGACGTTGAGCGCACCGAAGATCGCAGCCGCGCAAAGAAGTAAAGCGGATACGCCGATCAGCGTTTTCGGGGTGGGGGTGAAGTTGTCGGAAAGCGGCGGCACAGCAAAATGTTTAATTGGAGCGCAGGGCAAAATGCAATCCTGGATTTATGATACTTCTGCGTCACGTTGCTTGCGCGCGAGGTGCTTCGCCCCTATAACAAGAGCGTGGGTCAACAGCACCGAGTCCGCACAAAACGTACGCGTCGAAAAGCGTACTTGAAACGCAAGAAAAAGACGCTGCGCTCCAAACAGCGTGAGTCGTCCAAGCCGCGGGCCAAAAAAGAGCCGGCTGCGGCGGGATAGATCGACATCTCGCGTCCAGATAGCGCGCGCCCTACATTGTTGAGTGCGCGCGCAATATCTTATTGTCGATGGTCACAGCATTATTTTCGCCTGGCCTAAGTTGCGTCAATTGCACGCCAGACGGGGGTCCCTTGCGCGCGAAGCGCTAATCAAGGAGCTGCGACATTATCAAGATTGGACGGGCATGCATGTCGTTGTCGTTTTTGACGGCAGCGGCGAGCGTGTTACCGAGCAGTCCGATCCGCACGACGTGCAAATTTTCTATGCCCGCCGCGATCAATCAGCGGATTCGGTAATTGAGCGACTGGCGAGCAAATATGCGTCGCAGTTCGAAGTAACGGTCGCAACGTC
>DASTJU010000072.1:0-2322 GCA_035716295.1 Chthoniobacterales bacterium
TCGAAGGCATCGGTGAGCTAGGAGTTGGGAGCTAGAAGCTAGGAGCTGATCGCGGTTATTGGTTAATCGTTAGAGTCGGTCGAGCATCCTAGCTGGCCTGAAATTTCTCCGCGTGGTCGCGAGCAAATTGCGCGAAATCGCTCGGAGGAGCGCCCGTGACTTTTTCAATGTCGGATGTGACAGCGTTCCAACGGTTTTGTTTATTGATTGCGTGCAGCTCCATTAACGCCTCCACCTGCCATTTCGGCAGGCCGGCCTGAAGCATTCCGTCGCGAGCGGCGCTTTCCGGAACATCGACATACTTGATTTCACGCTTCGCCACTTCGGATAGAATCCGCGCTACCTCTGCAATCCCGAGAGCCGCCGGGCCGGTGAGAGTGTAAACCTTTCCTTCGTGGCCGGTACTGGTCAGCACTTTCGCGGCAACACTTGCGATATTGCGCGTGTCGACAAAGCTCGCCGTTCCATTTCCCCAGGGCAGATAAATCGCTCCGTTGCGTGGTGGAAAGTAAGTGATGAAATTTTGCATGAACGAATTCGGCCGCAAAAACGTGAACACCAGACCGGAGTCACGGATGTGTTGTTCGTTTGCGGCATGCCATTTTCCCACCGTGGCCCCCGTCCCGTCATCGACCCCGATCGCCGAAAGTTTCACGAGGTGGCGGACGCCGGCGCGCTTCGCCGAATCGACAAGCGCGTTCGTTGCCTCCACTTGACTTGGCAACAGCGGCGGTAAAAGGAAAACTTTCTCGACCCCATCAAGCGCGCCAGCAAACGAGCCTTCGTTTTCGAAGTCGAAGGTCACGAGCGCGATGTCGTCGTTGAATCGGTCTCGGGCTTTGGCCTGATCGCGCACGCCAGCGCGGACCATGGCACCCTTTTTGGAAAGTAAGCGTGCAACATCACGCCCGACCGTGCCCGTTGCGCCAGTTACCAAAATGCGTTTGCTCATAACTCAATTCATTAGTTCAACGGAGTCGCCCTTACGAATCATTCCTTCTGCGAGCACGGCGCCATAGACACCGGCCGTTCCTTCGTGCGCTTGCGCGACGGCTTTCAATATCGCCGGCGTTTTTTCCGCAGTGTCGGGATCGAGCGTGATCATCATGCAACGCGCATCGCGTGCAAGGACGGCGACGGTCACTTTCGAGCCGATGCGCAACGAGCGACCGACGAATTTATCTTCGGCGAAACCTTCGGACGACGTTAGATCGACATAAACATTGGCGCGGAAGCGACGCTTATCGACGGCCACGCCGCTTTCCTCGCCCAGTTTTTTCGCCGTCTGCACCGCGAAGATCGACAACGGAAGACAATCGGTGATTGCCTTGTCCGAGCGCAGTAATCTGAGCTCGTGATTTCCGTCAGTGTTTCCTCGCAGATGGTCGATCAAAGCCGGATCGTCGATTGCGAAAGTTTTTCCGTCTGGCGTTTCGACATCGACCATCAACTCGGTTGGGTCAGCCGAGATCGGATTCAGGTTCGGCGACAATTTCTGCGCTTCGCTCCAGTTGACCGGCCGCGCTGCTTTCTCCGGATTTCGGAAATGCGCGCGGTAACGAATAATCTGACGTTGGTCGCGTCCGGTGAAAAACGGGAAACCTTTTGGACTGGCCGAACTTTCGAAAGCAAAAAGACGATCGCCGTAAACTCCGGCGTAACCGGCGAACATTTCGTCCAACTCTTCGCCGCGCATGCTTTTGACCGGATAGCGCCAAAGGCTCTCGACTTTTCCAACGAAACTCACGGGAGGAGTAAAAGGGAGGGCGCAGAGTTTAAAAAGAAAGAAAACGCCCAACGCTCAACGTCCAACGCCCAATGTCGCATGCAGACCGAAGCTATTGATTGTCAGCCGAGCAGTAAATCTACAAGATCGACAACATGAAAGAGTTTGATGGAAAGGTTGCACTGGTCACTGGCGGCGGATCGGGAATCGGCCGCGCGACCGCGCTCGCGTTTGCTCGCGAAGGCGCGCAGGTCGTCATCGGTAATCGCAACGTTCAGCGCGGCGAGGAAACGGTCGCGATGATTCAAAAAGCCGGCGGGACGGCGAGCTTCAAACGAACGGATGTTCTGGTCGCAGCCGAGATCGAGGCGTTGGTGAATCATGCGGTGAAGACATGTGGCGGGCTCGATTTGGCCTTCAACAACGCCGGCGTCGAAGGCGACGTCGCGCCGCTCATCGAGCAGACGGAAGCCAACTACGACGCGATCATGGACGTTAATGTCAAAGGTGTGTGGCTTTCCATGAAATACGAGATTCCCCGAATGTTGGAGCGCGGCGGCGGTGCGATCGTGAACTGCTCGTCGGTCGCGGGATTG
>DASTJU010000073.1:0-9491 GCA_035716295.1 Chthoniobacterales bacterium
CGATGCCGGTCACCCCCGATTTCAACAACGCCTCGGTGAGCGGTTTGCTCGCGGCCAGATGCAAATAAGTGAAAAGAATCTGGCCTTTGCGCAAAAGCGGAAATTCCGCCGGAAGCGGCTCCTTCACTTTCACGATCAGGTCGGCACGCGCGAAAACATCTTTGGCAAGATCGACGATCTCCGCGCCTGCCTTTTTATACGCTTCATCCGGATAGCCGGACCCGACGCCGGCGCCTTTTTCCGCGAGCACGGAATGACCGCGCTTGGTTAACTGCTGCGTGGCCGATGGCAGCAATGCAACACGCTGCTCCTGTTCCTTAATTTCCTTTGGAACGCCGATGATCATGCAAACAGTGACGGGTGACGAGTGACAGGTGACAAGTTAAAAATGCGAGCGTCGGTCTCTTTTCTCGTCACTCGTCACACATCACTTGTCACTAATTAGTTGAGTGACGGATCGTCCGGCGCAGCCGCGAGCATCCGGTACCAAGGACCAAGTCGATTCATGATGTCGAACCAGAGTCGCGAGAGACGCTCGAACTTCAAAGCCGACCGGCTGGGTTCTTGCACAATCCAGGCTTTTTGTTTCATCTCGGCCTCGAGCTGTCCGGCGCTCCATCCGGCGTAACCCAAAAACGCGCGAACGGACGGCGCGTCTTCGGATGGATCGGCAGCTGCTTCGTCCGCGTTGAGCGAGTGCTGATTTAGTTTAAGGCCTTCGCCTTTGTGCCACTCGAACGCAGCCAGCATCAGTTGATTATTTCCGACTGGTCCGCCAAAAAAAACCGGAACGTCCGCCAGATTCTGGGGTGGCGTTTCGCTCACTAAATCGCCAACGCTCTTATCGAGCGGGCGATTGATGATCACCCCGATCGCGCCGTCTTCCGGATCGTGCGCGGAAATAAAAAGCACCGCTCGCCGAAAGTTCGGGTCGAGCATGTTCGGATGTGCGACCAGGAACGAGCCAGCGAGACTGCGCGGTTTTTCCGGACGCAAATTGCGCATATAAAACTAGAACGCGCATCGGAAGGTTCCGCAAGTGTTCGGACATTTTTCGCGCTGCAAATGGGAAACGAGCGACGCTCAAGGTCGACATCCTCACGGCCGGGAATTTGGGATTGCCTTGGGCCATAGGAAATACTGTATATTTATAGAAATTTTTGTTGCGGCATCGGTTAAGCTCGGGTAGTAGCTGCGCAGATTTGGAAGATTGTTCTGGGGGGAACAGCCGCCCTTCACGCCCATCGGGCGTGGGGGGCGGTACTTTTTTGGGGTAATTTCAGCAATCGCCCAACGCTTAACGTCCAACGTTCAATGTCGAACTCAGAAACATCGGGACGGATCTCCTGGCCGGTCGCGCTGACCTTGGTTGCATTGATGGTCATCGCCGCTGGTGTTTTCATTTTCTGGCGGCTGGAAAGTTGGCCCGCGCGCACGATTGGCCAGGGAACAGAAGACTTGGAACGTCTCGGCAACGATTTGCGTTCGGCTTTCATCGACATCGCGCATTTGCAGCCGCGAATCACGGTCAATAATCGGACGATTGTCGATGAAGCCGCATCGCCGACGGCCGAGCTCGCGATCTTGACGAAGCAATTGAAGGTGAAACGCGAATTCCTCCACACTTGGGCCGGCAGCTCCAAGCGGATCAAGTTAAGCGGAACGTTTCTTGTCAAAGCGGGCTTCGATCTACGCCAGGACGTGGCGGTCGATGTTCGACCCGATGAAATTCTGATCCGGCTGCCGCACGCCCAGATCGTCGGCATTGAAGAGAAGCAGGTTGACGTGCTCTCGCTGGAAAACGGACTTTGGAATCGCATCTCCGGCGCCGACCTCCAAAACGAACTGGCGCAGCTTCCGGAAATGGCGCGGCGCCAGGCGGAGGAAGTCAGTCTGCCGGCCGAAGCCGAGCAGGAACTGCAACGTCAATTAAGTAAGCGCCTCCGCGCGCGACAACCGGTCAAACTCATCTTCGCCCATTCGCCGCTGATCGAATCGCCCGTCGTAAACCAGTAGGATAATTTGCGAAGCTGCTTTGCGCGCAAACGATTTGCCGTTTAAAGCAGTTAGCGCGGATGCCGAAAAATCGTCTGTTGTTGATCTCGCTGGTCATTTTGATGGTGGCGCTGGCCACGATCGTCTTTGCCCCGTCCGTTGTCTCGAATGGGCTCCGTCTCTGGCTGCACTGGCAGGCGCATCGCCAGCACTTGAAAATCGAAGTCGGCAAAATCGCCGCACCGTTGTTGCGGCCTATTTCCATCGAGCGCATCCGGATCACAAGCGAGAAGGGCACGGCCACTCAAATCGAACTCACTGCCGAGCACACAATTCTCCATTTCAGCCTGGCCGGCCGCAGCGGCTGGGTTCGGACATTGTCGATCCAAAGCGCGCGCGCTGAGGTCCGCCGCGATTATTCGGAAAGTGTGAAACCCGCGCGTTTCAATTGGACGGCATTGCAAGGGATGCTTCCCGCCAACTTCGATATTGGCCATCTCGATTTAAGAGTTGAGAACGGTCCCACCGTCGTCCTGCTCCGCAACGCCGCGATTTCGGGAAATCAAATTGAGGCTGGACGTTTTTCCGCGGGCGAGCTCGCGATCACGTCGCCCATGTTTCGGCAAACCTTTTCGCAATTACGCGGCGCGACCAAATGGCAGGAAAATCGTCTGACGATTGGCGGAATGAATCTCGCCCGCGGACTCGATCTTCAATCCATCACCATTGACTTGTCGCGGCTCGACAAAAAACGCGCCGATCTCCAATTTGATCTCGACGTTCTCGGTGGCAAAATTCGCGCGAGCGTTTCGAACGAATGGCCCGGACAACATTCGAT
Source organism: Chthoniobacterales bacterium (assembly GCA_035716295.1). Lineage (GTDB taxonomy): Bacteria > Verrucomicrobiota > Verrucomicrobiia > Chthoniobacterales > UBA10450 > AV40. The sequence continues at coordinate 2,834 of DASTJU010000073.1, forward strand.
TTGGAATATAGCCGGCACCGGCAACGGCATTTCGCTCGCGCAAACATCCGAAGCGCTTGGGTTCACCGATCGGCTCGGCGGTTCGCTGCGGGCGTGCAATTTCACGTTTCGCGGAGACCCGCGCGATCCAATGCGCGGGACCGCCTCGATCTGGACCGAACTTAATGGCTTGAGTTGGCACAACCGGGCCGCCGACGTCATCATGCTCGGCGCAGTTTTTTACAACCGGCAGATCCAACTCCAGCAGCTCTACATCAAACAGCGCCAAAACGAACTCAGCATGAGCGGTGAAGGCGCGATTCCCTCGAAGTCTTCTGACTGGCTCAATCCCGATTTTCGCGGGCAAATCTTGGGAAAAATTAACGATCTCGGGCAATTCGCCGAACTTTTCGGCGCCGGCCTCCGCGATTTTGCGGGCGCGATCGCGATTGAGGGAGCGCTCAACGCGCGCGAGCGCAAACTCGGCGGATTTCTCACCGCCACCGGAAACTCGTTGTCCTTGTTTAAGAGGCAGATCGATCGACTCACTGCCAAAATAAATCTGAAGGCCGACGCGCTGGAGGTGGAGGAGTTCGAGCTTGCGCGCAAAAAAGATTTCATCCGCGCGCAAGGCAAGATCGACATTTCGCACGAGAACGATTACTCCGGCAGTATCGAGGCGAAGATCGGCGACGCCTCCGAATATTTTCCGCTCGGTCGTGCCGGCTCGAACGGAGCGCCCATACCGGTCCAGCTTGACACTAAAATCTCTTCCGGTTCGTGGGACACAAAGGCCGTCTTCACTTTACCCGGATCGAGTCCGGTCGATTTGGCGGCGAAATTTCTATTAAGAATCGGCCAGGACTGGAAAACATTCCTCGCGTCGCCGCTGGAGGCGACCATTCATTTTCCCGCGCTCGTCCTCGCCAGTGCTCCCCAATTTCTGTATCCGGCAATTTTCAATGAAGGAATCTTGAGCGGAACGATCTCTCTCAGTCAAAACCTGGCGCATCCCAAGATCACGGGTGAAGTGCAGCTGCTCAACGGGGTTTTGCAAAATGCGCCGCTCGATCTGACCCGCGCAAGTGGACGACTGACTTTTAGCGACGACCATGCAGCGCTCGAATTCCTGAATGCCGCAACCAAAGATGTCGATCTTTCGTTGAAGGGCGAGATTGATTTTCGCAACAGCCAGGACGTCGTGGTGAGAATTTCGAGTGCGACTCCGATTTTTGATACCACCGTGAACATTCAGGATTGCGTTCGTCGAATTGAGATCATGCCGGTCGATGTCACGCTCGCGCCGACAATCGAGCAACTCGAATTCCACGGCGATGTGTTCGGTAACAACTGGAAATTTGGGTTGAAAGAAAGAGGAACTGCCTCGGTCACACCGATTGCCAATGAGACGGCGAGAGAATTTCACTTCTGCGCCGGGACCACAGAAGGCGAAGCATTTAATGTCGGCGTCCGTCCGCGGCCGCAACCTTCGCCACCTCGCACCCGGAAACAGGGACGGCGCCGTTAGCCCGCGGAATCGATCGGCGCACTGCGCCGTTCGGATTTAGTAGTGACCAGCCAGCGCACCAGTTTCTGTTCCAGATCGCTGGTAAGATCGACCCGCAAATCCGAGCCGGCATCGACGCGTAATGATTCGCCGCTGGGCCGATCGAAAAGAAGTTGCACCCGACGTTGACCGGGCGAGCTGGCCAGAAGCTCGCGCACTTCGCGCAATTCTTCGGTGGTCGTCGCCGGAGAAAATTGCAGCTGCACCGCTGGCTCGGTTTCGGCGGACGTCGATCCTCCTTGCCTAGCCGTAGACTCGCGAAGGCTGGCGTTTCCGTTCGATGCGCCATTGGGTTTAGTCGCGCTTGGCACTCTTATTTTCTGCGCGGTCGCGCGCAACGAATCCCCACGAGTGTCGATCGTTCCGCGCAATTCGACGACTCGACCGGGAACCAGAATCTCGGAAACGACAACGTAGACTTCGTTCCAAACCACAACCTCGAGCGCGCCGGTCCTGTCTTCGACCCAAACCACCGCGAATGGTTTGCCTTCTCTCCGCGTAAATTTCTTTTCCACCTGCACGATCGCGCCTCCGATTCTGAATTGTGATCGATCGTCCAGATCGCCTAACAAACTAATCGGCTGATAATTTTTTGCGGCGAAAAGATCGGCATAGGCGTCGAGCGGATGTCCGCTCACATAAAATCCAAGGAGCTCTTTTTCGTAAGAGAGCTTTTCGTGGTCGCCCCACGGCGTCACCACGCGTTTATTTGCGGTCGCAGCATGGGTCGCTTCGTCGAACAACGAAACTTGGCCGACCGTGCGATCGCGCAAAGCGGCCGCGGCGCATGAGAGTGATTCGTCGATGCAGGCAAAAAGTTCCGCGCGGTCGCGTCCCAAAAAATCAAAAGCGCCGGCCTTGATCAAACTCTCCAACATTTTGCGATTGGCGATTCGCGTTCCGATGCGCCCGCAAAAATCTTCCAGCGAAGTGTATTCCCCTGCCCGCTCCCGCTCCTGGATCGACATCTCCATCGCGGCTTCGCCCACGTTCTTGATCGCCGCCAGCCCGTAGCGAATCGCCATCTTGCCGTCCTGAGACTCAGGGGTGAATTTCAAACCGCTCTTGTTGATGTCTGGCGGCAAAATCGAAATACCCATTCGTTTGCATTCGCCAACGAAAACCGAAATTTTATCGGTGTTGTTGATTTCGTTGCTGAGGAGCCCGGCCATGAACTCGACCGGATAATGCGATTTTAAGTAAGCGGTGTGATAACTGATGACGCCGTAAGCCGCGCTGTGGCTCTTGTTGAATCCGTAGCCCGCGAATTTTTCGAGCAAATCGAAGATCGCGTTCGCTTTTTTCTCCGGAATCTTGTTCGTGCGCGCGCAACCTTCGATGAAGTTGTTGCGATCCTTTGCCATCGTTTTCTTGTCCTTCTTGCCCATGGCCCGGCGAAGCAAGTCGGCTTGCGCGAGCGAATAACCGCCCAGTTTGCTCGCCGCCGCCATCACCTGCTCCTGGTAAATCATCACGCCGTAGGTGTCGGCGCAGATTTCCTCGAGCAACGGATGCAAATATTTAATCGGCGTGACTCCCTTTTTCGCTTTCACGTATTCGGGAATCAGTTCCATCGGCCCCGGCCGATAAAGCGCGATCAAGGCAATGATGTCGTCGAGTTTCTTGACCTCGAATTGCTTCGAGAGGTTGGTCATTCCCCCGGATTCCATCTGGAAAAGACCGATCGTTTCGCCGCGGTTGTAGAGACCGAACGCCGCGGCATCATCGAGTGGAATATTCTTCAGTGAAAATTCTGGCTCGCGTTTGTGAATGAGCACCATCGTGTCTTCGATCACGGTCAGCGTCTTGAGCCCGAGGAAATCCATCTTGAGCAGTCCGAGATCGTTCAACGGTCCCATCGGATACTGGCTGATCACGTCGTTGCCTTTGGTGTCGCGGCAGAGCGGGATGTAATCGGACAAATCGCGATCGGCGATGACAACGCCCGCCGCGTGCACCCCGGCGTTGCGCGACAAGCCCTCGAGCGTCTTTGCGTATTCGAACAATTGCTTCGTTTGCGGCTCGGTCGCGATCGCGCGCTTCAACTCCGAATTTTTCTCCGCCGCCGAATCGAGCGTGATATTGAGCTCGTTCGGAATCATGCGCGCGATCCGATCCGCCGCCGCGTAAGAAAGCCCCATCACGCGGCCGACATCGCGCACGACGCTCTTCGCTTTCAGTTTTCCAAAGGTGATGATCTGCGCAACACGGCGCTCGCCGTATTTTTGCCGCACATACTCGAGAACTTCACCCCGGCGCGCTTCGCAAAAATCGACATCGATGTCCGGTGGCGACACACGAGCGGGATTTAGAAAGCGCTCGAAGATCAATCCGAACTGCAACGGGTCGATGTCCGTAATCCCGAGTACGTAGGCGATGAGCGAGCCGGCGGCTGAACCGCGACCTGGTCCGACCGGAATTCCACGCCCTTTGGCAAAATGAATGAAGTCCCAAACAATCAGGATGTAACTGATGAAGCCGGTCTCTTTGAGCACGCCCAGTTCGTAGTCGAGCCGCTCGCGCAGTTGGTTGTCGATCTTGGCGCGCTCGCCGTAGCGCTCCCCCAAACCTTTGTAACAAAGTTCATGCAAATAACTCTCGCGCGTCTGGCCTTCCGGCACCGCGTATTCGGGATATTTCGATTTCCCAAATTCAATCGTAACGTTGCAGCGTTCGCCGATCGCCAGTGTGTTCGTGATCGCTTCTGGAAAATCCTTGAACAATTCGCGCATTTCCGCCGGCGATTTGAAATATAGCTCCGGCTTGTATCGCATCCGGCTTTCGTCCTGCACCATTTTCCCGGTGCCGATGCAAAGCATTACGTCATGCGCGTCGTGATCTGTTCGACGGAGAAAATGCACGTCGTTCGCCGCGACCAGTCCAAGACCCAGGTCTTTCGCGATTTGCGGCAAGACTCGGTTGCACTGGTGCTGCTCTTCCATCCCGTGGTCGTGCAATTCGACGAAGAAATTTTCCGCGCCCAGGATGTCCCGATATTCGGCCGCCGCTTGCTTCGCTTTCTCGAGGTTGTTCGACTGGATCGCCGAATTCACTTCGCCCGCGAGACATCCGCTGAGCCCGATCAGTCCCGCCGAATGTTGCGCCAGCAACTCTTTGTCGATTCTTGGCCGGTAATGAAATCCATCGAGATGCGCGGTTGAGATCAGTTTGACCAGATTGCGATACCCGATGTCGTCTTGAGCGAGCAAAGTGAAGTGATAAGCCGCCTCCCGCATCGAACTCGCCTTCTCTTTGTGCGATCGCGGCGCGACGTAAGCCTCGCAACCAATGATTGGCTTGATCCCGGCGTTCGTCGCTTCCTGGTAAAACTCGATCGCCCCGAAAAGATTGCCGTGATCGGTCACGGCCACGGCCGGCATGCCGAATTCGACCGCTTTTTTCATCAGCTCCTTCATCCGCACCGCACCGTCCAGCAGCGAATATTCGGTGTGGAGGTGGAGGTGAACAAACGAGTCGCGGGGCATTTCGTTCAGTATAAACGTTGGCCAAATTTCTCAAAAAATTTCCGCACCCGATTGCAAAAATTTCTTGTTTGCAATCAAACGAGCGCGTTGTTAATGAACCGCGTGCCGCGCTTAGCTTCGGATGATGTGAATAACTACGCGGCCACGTCCGAATGAAAAAACTGGAAGCGATCATCAAGCCGTTCAAGCTCGAGGAGGTCAAGGAAGCCCTCGCTGAGCTTGGCATCGAAGGCATGACCGTGACTGAAGTGAAAGGTTTCGGCCGCCAGAAAGGGCATACCGAAATCTACCGTGGCAGCGAATACACCGTCGATTTTCTGCCCAAAGTGAAAGTGGAAGTCGTGCTTGCGGACGACATGGTGGAGAAAGCGGTCGCCGCCGTTGTGGGCGCGGCCAAGACCGGCAAGATCGGCGATGGAAAAGTTTTCGTGCTGCCAGTGGAACACGCGATTCGTATTCGCACGGAAGAGATCGGCGAAAAAGCGGTGTGAGAAACGCCGCGACTTTCGATCTTCCCTCACAAACGAATCGTCGCCGACAAAATCAGTCGCGCGACAAATTTATCACGCTAATGATTTGGTATTCACGATTTTGATTTTCTTTCATCCTTCATCCTTCAACCCTCATCCTTAGAAAAAAATGGCCTCTAAAGACAAAACCGCATCCGACGTCAGCAAAATGATCAAAGACAGCGACGTGAAGTTGATCGACTTCAAGTTCACTGACTTGCTCGGCACCTGGCAGCATTTCACCACCACCCTGACCGAATATAACGAAGAGATTTTTACCGACGGCCTCGGCTTCGACGGCTCGAGCATCCGCGGCTGGAGAGCCATCAACGCCTCCGACATGCTCGTCATTCCCGATCCGGCGACAGCTTGGATCGACATCTTCAACGCCGAGCCGACGCTGAGTCTGATTTGCACGATTGTCGATCCGATCACTCGCGAGCCCTACGATCGCGACCCGCGCGGCGTGGCCGAAAAAGCGGAAGCTTATTTAAAGAGCACCGGCATCGCCGACACTGCGTTCATTGGACCCGAAGCGGAATTTTTCATCTTCGATGACGTGAGATTCAGTTACGACGCCAATTCGTCGTTCCATCATGTCGATAGCATCGAGGGCCATTGGAACAGCGGGCGCGAAGAATTTCCGAATCTCGGCTACAAGATTCGACCCAAGGAAGGTTACTTCCCTGTGTCGCCGATGGATTCATTGCAGGACATTCGCAACGAAATGTGTCTCGAGCTCGAGCGAGCCGGAGTTCCGATCGAGCGTCAGCATCACGAGGTCGCCACCGCCGGCCAGGCCGAGATCGACATCCGCTTCGCGCCGCTCAGACGCATGGGCGACTCGATGCAGTATTATAAATACATCATTCGCAACGTGGCCAAGCGGCATAACAAAACGGTGACATTCATGCCCAAACCGCTCTTCGCCGACAACGGCTCGGGCATGCACACCCACATCTCGCTTTGGAACGGCGACAAACCGCTCTTTGCCGGCAACGGTTACGCCGGACTGAGCGATCTCGCGTTGTTTTTCATCGGCGGCATTCTGAAACACGCGCCCGCGCTCACCTGTCTGACGAATCCAACGACCAACAGTTACAAACGGCTGGTCCCCG
>DASTJU010000074.1:0-3177 GCA_035716295.1 Chthoniobacterales bacterium
CAAGGCTTTTCCAAAACAGCGCGATGAAATCGTCATCGCCACAAAGGTCGGTTACGATTTTGTGCGTCACGGCGAAGCGCGCGGCCGCGGTCAGCGCGAGATCCCGCAGGATTTTTCGCCGGAAGCAATCGAACGAGCGACCGACGCCGCGTTGAAACGGTTGAAGACCGATTATGTCGACCTTCTCCAGCTCCATAACATTCGGTTGGAACAGATCTATGACGACGCGCTCTGGAAAACGCTCGAGAAATTAAAAACCTCCGGGAAAGTTCGTTATTACGGCATCGCGCTCGGGCCGGCGATCGGCTGGCTTTACGAAGGATTGAATTGCGTTCGCGAACGCGACATCACCAGCGTGCAACACATCTACAACATGCTCGAGCAACATCCCGGTCACGCGCTCCATGACGCCGCCACCGAAGCGGGCCAAGACACGATGTTTCTCATTCGCGTCACGCATTCGTCCGGTATGCTCGAAGGCAAATACACCGCCGACACCGTTTTCCCGCCGACCGATCATCGCAGCCACCGCCCCCGCAGCTGGCTGCTCAACGGAATCCAGAAGATCGACAAGCTGCGATTTCTCGAAACTTCCGAACGTACATTAGGCCAGGCGGCGTTGCTTTGGTTGCTGGCCGACGACCGTGTGGCTTCGACGCTGCCGAATATTTACAACGAAGAACAGCTGATCGAGTTCGCCAAAGCGCCCGAATGTCCGCCGCTGACTCCTGACGATCTCGCCAAGATCGACAATCTCCATTCCAAGAACTTCGGCGTCGAAGAAGAACCGCCGAAATTCAAAGGAACGATGGAGCCCTCGAAAGAAACGGCGGCGGCTTAGTCCGACGCGTCTTCTTCAACCGGCTGGGCGCGGCGAACCTGTTGAGGTGATTCGCGCGTGCCGCGCTTATTCGCAGCCGAGCCTTTGTAAATTTCCTGGAAGATGTCAGCAATCATCGGTGCTGCGGTCGTGCCGCCGTGAACTTTGCTGCCAACGTCGCCTTCGTAAACCGCCGCGAAGGCGTACTTCGCTTCCTCCGCGGGCAGGAATCCAGCAAACCAGGCCGCGGTGCGTTCCTTATTTTTCGGGCCCCACTGCGCGGTCCCGGTCTTTCCCGCAACTTCCACTCCGTCCAACTGCGCTTCATGTCCGGTGCCATTCGAACCATTAACGACTTCGATCATCCCGGTGCGAACTTCTTCCATCGTCGCCTCGGAGACACCGAGTGAACGTTTCTCGCGCAACTCGTATGCGGTCACAATTTCGTGATCGACCGACTGGACCTGGCGCACGAGTCGCGTTTGATAAAATCTGCCGCCGTTGGCGATAATCGCCATTGCCTGCGCCATTTGCAGCGGCGTCACCTGGGTATCGCCCTGACCGATCGACAAATTCGCAATGTCGCCGTTGAGCAGTTTCCGGCCGTGAGTCGCTTTCATGTATTCGTCGTTCGGAATGCGTCCCTCCGCTTCACCGCGCAACGGAATCCCGCACTTCGCGCCGAAACCGAGCTTGAGCGCCCATTCGATAATCGGTTCCGCGCCGGTCTTAATGCCGACCTGATAGAACCAGGTATCGCATGACTGAGTAAGTGCCTGGACAAAATTGAGCGCGCCTTGATCGCCTTTTTTCCAATTGTGAAAAGTGAGGTTGCCGATCTGAATTCCCGGGAGGCATTGATAAAGATCGTCCGGACGAACCACGGCGGTCTCGAGCGCAGCAATTCCAACTGCGACCTTGAAGGTCGAGCCCGGTGGATATGCCGAGCGAAACGCGCGTGCGAGGAGTGGAATGTCCGGATCGTCCTGTAATTGCTTGAATTTTTCCGTCGAGATGGACGGAACAAAAACGTTTGGATCGTAAGTCGGCAACGAGGCCATCGCCAAAATGTCGCCGTCAGTTGGATCGACAATAACGATGGCGCCGCGCTTGGCTTTGGATTCGAGCGCTTTTTCAGCGAGCTGCTGGAGCCGCAAATCCAAAGTCGTAATGACGTTGTTTCCGGGCACCGCCGATTTGACCAGTTTCTCGGACGTTTTGTGACCGTCCTTGTCGAACGTCAGCTTGTACTCGCCGTGCTTTCCGGTAAGCATTTCATTGAACGTTTGTTCCAGTCCGTCGCGTCCTTCTGTTTCGGGCCAAAGCGTTTCGTGATTGTCGATGATGCCGTCAGGATTGCGGCCTGTCTTTCCGGTGTAGCCGATAATTTGGCCGGCCGCTTTCCCATTCGGATAAGTCCGCACGTAAATCGGACGCGCGACCAGAAAATCCTTCGCTCGATCTTTAACCGCTTCGTACTCTGATTTGTTCAGATTTTGCGCGATCTCCAACGGAAGAATTCCGCGGTTGTGGTAATGACGCAGGATCGCGTCGTCGGAAATCTTGATCGAGCGACCGGTTAATTTCGCCGCCTTGTCGATCTTTTCCCGGGCGAAGGCGACCGCTTTCGCGTCCGTAAAATCGAGCGGCGTCGGAAAACCGATCGCCAGATTGTAGCTAAGTTTGTTTTGGGCGAGCGGCAGACCGGTCCGGTCCGTGATTTGCCCGCGCGGCGCAGGGATATCGAGAATGTAAGTGCGCGCGAGTTTCTGGGTCTCAAAAGTGGGGACGATCGTTTCCTCGTCGCTCGTCATTGAAGGACTCGGCGTTGCAGTCGGCTGCAAGCTCTGCGCGAAAACAAACGCCGGCAAAAAAGCGGCAATGAAAATCACGCGCGAAGACTTCATGGCAAGATCGACATCTTCCTTTGCCAGGCGCTTGCGTCAATGCCGCTCCAGAAAGCGATGCACTTCTTCGGCCAGTTTTGGCCCGATCCCTTCGGTAGCAGCGATTTGCTCAACGCTCGCTTTGCGCAAACGATTGACCGAACCAAATTTTCGCAGAAGCAAGTTCTTCCGGTTCTGACTCACACCCGGACAATCGTCGAGAATGCTTTCGTCGATCCGCTTCTTGAGCAGAAGTTGGTGGTAAGCATTCGCGAAGCGATGCGCCTCGTCGCGGATTCGTTGAAGCAGATGTAGCGCGCCGCAATCCGCAGGCAGTTGCAACGGCATCGCGCGACCGGGCCGGTAAATCTCCTCATGTTCTTTCGCCAGACCGATGATCGGCAAATCGTGCAGGCCCAACCGCTGCAATTCGCGACACGCGGATGAAAGTTGTCCTTTGCCACCATCGAC
>DASTJU010000075.1:0-5617 GCA_035716295.1 Chthoniobacterales bacterium
ATGAACACGGAAGTTTACGGGATCAGCGGCGACAATCCGTTCGCGCAGGAGGCGTGGGCGCAAAAGGAAAAGATCGGTGTGACGTTGCTGAGCGATTACGAGCACAAAGTCGCGAAGGATTACGGCGTCGTTTACGATTCGTTCCTGCCCCAGATCAATCTGGGAATGGGCGGCGTTCCAAAACGTTCTGCGTTCATTGTCGATAAAAACGGCGTGATCCAATACGCGGAGAGCAACGACGACGCGAAACAGCTGCCAAACTTCGACAAGATCAAAGCGAAACTGGCCGAGCTAAAGTGAGCGACGAATTCAAAACGCTAACAAAATTCGACGCGGGGAAAGGCCGCGAGGCATTTCTTCATTCACTGCCCGCGCTGGAAGAGCAAGGCATCGGTAAGATCTCGCGACTGCCGGTGAGCATTCGGATCGTGCTCGAGTCGGTCCTGCGAAATTGCGATGGGAAGAAAGTCCAACGCAAGGACATCGAGACGTTAGCGAAATGGAGCGCGAAGAAACCGGCCAACGAAGAAATTCCGTTCGTGGTCGCGCGAATTGTCTTACAGGATTTCACCGGGGTGCCGCTGGTTGTCGATCTTGCCGCGATGCGGAGCGCAGTAAAAAACCTCGGCGGCGATCCGAAAATCATTGAGCCCCTCGTGTCGGTCGATCTGGTGGTCGATCATTCCGTGCAGGTCGATTTTTTCGGATCAGCGAAAGCGTTGCAATTGAATTTGGAAATGGAATTCAAACGCAACCGCGAACGCTACCAATTTCTGAAGTGGGGACAGCAGGCGTTCAAAACCTTTCAGCTCATTCCGCCCGGGATTGGAATCGTTCACCAAGTTAATCTCGAATATCTCGCGAAAGGTGTTCAGCACGCGAAGATCGAGAATCGCGAAATTTATTATCCCGACACGCTGGTTGGAACCGATTCGCATACAACGATGATCAATGGGCTCGGGGTGGTCGGCTGGGGCGTGGGCGGAATTGAAGCCGAAGCCGGAATGCTCGGTCAGCCGGTTTATTTTTTGACGCCCGAAGTCGTCGGCGTGCACATGACCGGAAAATTGCGCGAGGGTGTGACTGCGACCGATCTGGTTTTGCACATCACCGAAATGCTGCGCGCCCAAAAAGTTGTCGGGAAGTTCGTTGAATTTTACGGCGAAGGCGCAGCGTCATTGCCGGTGCCCGATCGCGCGACGATCGGCAACATGTCGCCCGAGTACGGCGCGACCATGGGATTTTTCCCAATCGATCAGGAATCGGTCGCGTATTTGCGCGCGACCGGGCGCAGCGACGAACAATGCGCCGCGTTCGAAAACTATTTTCGCGCCCAAAAAATGTTCGGCATGCCGCGCAAGGGGGAAATCGATTACAGCGTCGACCAGGAATTGAATCTCGACGAGGTGCAACCGGCCGTGGCGGGACCGAAACGGCCGCAGGACCGAATTAATCTTCCTGCGCTTGGCGAAACCTTCCGATCCCTGTTGAAAAAATCGGTCAAGGACGGCGGCTACGGAATGAAGGATGTCGATCTTGCGGCCAAGCATCTCGTGCAGTTGAACGGATCGCCGCCGAGCGATGGCGACATGCCTTCGACAGACAAGAAGGGACCGGGCATCGAGCCGGGCGAAGAGCGTAATAAGGTCGAGATGGTAAGCAACCGGCCGACGCCTGACACCGCCAAGGAATTAAAAGATTCGACCGCTGATCCATTTCATCACGGCGAAAGCCGGATCGGCCACGGCAGCGTGTTGATAGCCGCGATCACCAGTTGCACAAACACGAGCAATCCAAGCGTGATGCTTGCCGCTGGTTTGTTGGCCAAAAAAGCGGTCGAGCGCGGATTGAGGATCGATCCGGCCGTGAAAACTTCTCTCGCGCCGGGCTCGCGCGTGGTCACCGATTATCTCGACAAAACCGGGCTGCAAAAATATCTCGACCAGCTCGGATTCAATCTGGTCGGCTACGGCTGCACGACCTGCATCGGCAATTCCGGACCGTTGCATCCGAAAATCGAGAAGGCGATCAACGATTACGATCTGGTCGCGGCCTCCGTGCTTTCGGGAAACCGCAACTTCGAGGCGCGCGTGCACCAGAACATCAAAGCGAACTTTCTCATGTCACCGCCGTTGGTAGTCGCGTTCGCGCTCGCCGGGCGCGTGGATGTCGATCTTTCGAAGGAGCCAATCGGTAAGGACAAAGATGGAAAGGAAACTTTCCTGCGCGATCTCTGGCCGAGTTTGAAAGAAGTGCGCGATGCGATGGAATCGGCGCTCAAGCCGGAAGTTTTCCGCAAGCTTTATCGCGATTTCGCGGATCAGAACCCGAAATGGAATGAAATCCCATCGAGCACCGGTGAAGTTTATCAATGGGACGAGAAGAGCGATTACATTCACGAGCCGCCATTCTTTAAAGATTTCTCGATGAACGTTGGAAAGATCGAGAATATCACCAGCGCGCGGGCTCTTGGAATTTTTGGCGACTCCGTCACGACCGATCACATTTCGCCGGCGGGCGCGATCAAAGCGACTTCACCGGCCGGCGAATATTTGAAATCGCGCGGAATTCAGCCGGAAGATTTCAATAGTTACGGCAGCCGCCGGGGAAACGATTTGGTCATGACACGCGGAACGTTCGCGAACGTCCGCATCAAAAATTTGATGGTTCCGGGAACGGAGGGCGGCGTGACGAAGCATTATCCGGACGGCGAGCAGATGTCGATCTACGACGCAGCGATGCGTTATCAAAAAGAAAAAGTGCCCCTCGTTATTCTTGCCGGTCACGAATATGGCACCGGTTCATCGCGCGATTGGGCGGCAAAGGGAACAAGACTGCTTGGAGCGAAAGCGGTCGTGGCGGCGAGTTTCGAGCGGATCCATCGCTCAAACCTGGTCGGGATGGGAGTCTTGCCGCTGCAATTTCTCGACGGCGTGACGGCGCAATCGCTTGGAGTCGATGGCTCGCAAACATTTTCGATCGGCGGTTTGTCCGATGCGATCCAGCCGGGGCAGCGATTGACGATGGAGATTGAAAGCCGAAAGGGCGAAAAACGTTACGTGCCGATGAAGTTGCGAATCGATACGCCAATCGAGATCGATTATTACCGACACGGCGGAATTTTGCCTTTCGTGTTACGGCAATTGCTCGCGAAGTAAAACTTCAATCGGCGAACCGTCGGCAATCAAAGCTGAGCGCGGAGGCCGACTTAAGGTTTCAGCGAATTGCTGGCCGTAAAGTGAAGCGACATCGGCACGAAGTTCGAAAGTCTCGGCGTTCCAGGTCTTCCAACGCGGATGTTCCACTCGATACTCACTGCAACCGCTCCGGACGCGGGTGTAACCCCAATAATGTTCGGTGATGAACTCGGCGTGCGAGCCAGCGGGAATGCTTTGCGGCTCACCGCTTGCGCTCATCTTGAGCGATTCCCATTTCGTCCCACGTCGCCAGGAGTATTCGACCCTCACCCTAAGGCCGACATGTTCGATGTCGTGCTTCATCGGCACGGCGAGATAAGGTTCGCCATAGAATGTGCGCGCGATCATGGCGATGGCGCGTTTGGGAACGAGCTCGCGCACGAAGACGACGCCGCGTCGCCACGTGTCCGCTGATTTCTTGCGCACGTAAAAGCGAAGATTCACTTCCTCGAAATCGCGGTGGAGCGGGATCGGCAGGCCGAGCAGGCGGGTATCGAGAAAAAGAAAGCCGACCACACTGAGAAACGTTTCGCCATTTTCGAAATCGATCTCAGTCCCCGGCGGAACGAGCGGCGCGAGGATCTTTGGATCGACCACGAAGTTGAGCATGGCAAGGTATCGCCAGTTGGCAGTGAGAAACGTTCTCACACTGACAACATATCCGACCTGCAGGGATCGGCCGCTGCAAATCAGTGCAGCAACTTCTCGAGCGCGGCGTCCGGCTGGGCGCCGAGCTTTGTCGCCATCGCGTAATGCTGTTTCGCTTGTTCTCTCGATGGCGGCGAGGAGGTCGCGTAAATCACAGCGAGATTGAAATGCGCGTCGGCGTAATTCGGATTTTCCGAAATTGCTTCGAGCAATTCTTTCTCGGCAGCTTCCTGCCAGCCTTTCTGACTCGCAGTGATGCCGAGATAATTGTGCGCGGTTGCGCTCTTCGGATTGAGCCCGAGGGATTTCGTTAACTCAGTCAGCGCCTCGTCAAATTTCGATTGCCGATAAAAAACAATGCCGAGCGTCGTGTGAGTGAATTCATCCTTGGGTGAGAGCGCGACCGCCTTCTTCAGAGTCAACTCGGCGGCTTTCAGTTTGCCGGTGCGAAAATAGACAACGCCAAGGTTAGAGAGGGAATAAAGATTGTTCGGCGTCTTGGTCAGGATTTCCTGATAAATTTTTTCGGCCGAGCGATATTTGCCTTTATCGAAATTTTCCTTGGCCAGCTTGGCAAGATCGACAACGTCCTCGGGAACGTTCGGTTTGAAAATGCTCGGGACGGTGTAGCCAGTAGTTTGTCCTGGCGGCGCGTTCGACGCGACCAGATCGCTCTTCGGTTTGTCGGCTGTAACTGTGGCGGAGCCGGTCGTTTTTGTGTTCTTAGCGAAACTGAAACTGGCCTTTACCGCACCCGGATTGTCGTCGGAAATCGAAACGACCGGTTGACGCAGTAAAGCAAGTTCATCGGTCGTAAGTCTGGTGACCGGTTGTGCCAGCAATTGGATCTGCTGAGTCAACGTTTCCGATTTGATCTGCAGTTTGTCGAACTCGGCCAGCATCAACTTTTTCGCCTGATCACGCCGCGCTTCCTCCTGGCGCTCGCGCACGATGATGTTGCGCAACATTTCATTCTCTTTCGTCAGCTTGGCTGTTTCTTCAGGCGTATTTCCAACCAACTTGACTTGCTCGAGCTGCTTGCTCGCTTCGTCGAGCTGTGATCGCAATTGCGCGACCGTAGTTTCGTAAGTCTGGTTTTGTTTCTGGCTGGCGGCGAGCTGCTGCTGAAGATCGCCAATCTGTTTTCTCACGTCGGCGAGCTCTTTTTCTTTCTTCGGTTTGTCGGCGCTGATCTCGCGCACCGTTTTTTCCGCGTCAGCCAGTTTCTGTTTCAGATCTGAATTTTCCGCGACCAGCACCTCAACGCGCTGCTCCGTATCCTTCAGTCCCTTCAAGTGCGCGACCGCATCATCGCGTTCTTTGTTTGCACTCGCGACTTTTTGGTCTGCTTCAGCCGCGCGCGTATTCGCTTCATCGCGCTCTTTGCTGGCGGAGGCGCGCTGTTGATCGGCGCCTGCGACTTTTGCGTTGGCATCGTCCCGCTCTTTTTCGGCGGCACCGCGGCCTTGCTGCGCCGTAATCAGCGCTTTCTTCAACTGGGCGATTTCGGATTTGAGGGCTTCCTGTGCTTTGCTGTCGCTCGAACCGGCGGCCGCCGTTTTCTTCAAGGAAGCCTGCGCCTGAGTCAATTGATCGCGCACCTGCTTCTCAGCTGTTTTCGCTTTGTCGAAATCGCCCTGAGCTTTGTCGAGTTTCGATTTCGTTTCATCGAGACGGCCGTTCAACGATTGCTTTTCATTTTCAGCCGCGCTCATCTGGGTGCGCGATTTCTGTAGTTCGGCTTCGAGTTGATCGACGCGATCGCGCAGTTT
>DASTJU010000076.1:0-2454 GCA_035716295.1 Chthoniobacterales bacterium
GGAATCGCAGTTATTTTCTTAAAAGCGTGTCTGCTCGCCGCCTTGACCCTCTTTGTTTCAACCTTCGCGACTACAAACATTTTCACGGTCGTGGTGATGGTGTTCGTTTATTTCATAGGCCATTTGCAGGCGACTGCGCGCGATTACTGGCTGGAACAACAAAGCGCCGGATGGATTGCACGCACGTTTCTCGCCATCGTGGCGCTGATTTTTCCCGATCTTCAGGCTTTCAACCTGGTTGATGAAATTGTCGCCGGGGTGGCGATCCCGTTGGCCTTGTTCGCGAAGACGGCATTGCTCGGAATATTTTACACCGCGATCTACACGCTGGCGGCGACATTTGTGTTTTACGGCAAAGAATTGTGATGCGTCTTCTAAGAAAACAACCACGAATTAACACTAATGGACACGAATACTGGAAATTGTTGGGCAATTAGAACGTTCTCTTTTGAATTCGGATTCATTCGTGTCCATTCGTGATTAAAACAGCTCTTATGAGATGGCTGGCTGTTGTTTCACTGATCCTTGTATTCGGGGTGATGAAACTTCCGGCCGAGCGAGCGCTCTCGCTCCAACATCGATCCTGCCCAGCGGGACAGTTTGCCGATGTCGTAAACCTCGACCTCCGCGAAAAAATTGGGCAACTCGGCTTCGTCGCAGCGCTGAGCGGGTTTCGCGCGATGCTCGCCGATTTTCTTTTTATCCAAGCGCACGTGGCCTGGGAACGGACCGAATGGGGACGCGTTTTGCTTTTGTTCCGACAAGTGACGACTCTGCAGCCGCATGTCCCGCTCTTTTGGGACATGGCCGCCTGGCACATGGCCTGGAACGCGAGCGCGGCCGCGATGAACGATCAAACGCAGCCGCGGCTTGCTTTGCGTGTAAAAGCGCAACGCGAATATTTCGCTCTCGGCAAAGATTTCCTCGAACGCGGGATCAAAAATAATCCGGAGAAACCGCAACTCTACGAAGCGCTGGCCCGGCTTTACCGCGAGAAATATAACGATCATGCAAATGCATCGGCGTTTTACGCAAAAGCAGCTGCGTTACCGGAGGCACACAGTTACGACAAACGTTTCTCGGCCTACGAGCTTTCGAATTGCGACGGACGCGAGCGGGAAGCCTACGAGCGTTTGCGCGCGCTTTACGACGAAGGCGAAAAGGAACGGCTGCCGACGTTGATCAAGCGTCTGAAATTTCTCGAAGAGAAACTGCACGTCCCGCCGGAGCAGCGTATTCCCGACAAAGAAAAGTAATTGCCACCACTTTGTTCTGCGTTTCCTCTCCCTTTACCAAAGGGAGAGGATGAAGGTGAGGGATTAGCCTTCTAGAAAAGACAATCGACTCCTCACCCCCGCCCTCTCCTCAGTCGAGGAGGAGAGGGAAACAGAGCCGGAGCGCGCGGCCAAAAGGAGATCGATTGCCGCTGAGGACAGTGGCCGCTACAGTGGACGACTCAAAACCATGCGCTTCGCCATTTTTAGTGACGTTCACGCCAATCTCGAAGCGCTCGAAGCTGTGCTGGCTGACGCGCGCGACAACAAATGCACTCACTTTGTTTGTCTCGGGGACGTCGTCGGTTACAACGCCAACCCGCACGAGTGCCTCGACCGCATTCGTGAAATGGATTGCCCGATCGTCAAAGGCAACCACGACGAACAGGCGTCGATGGTCGAATCGTCCCGTGATTTCAACGAGATGGCCGAGGCCGCGATTCAGTGGACGCGCGATCATTTGAGCGACACTGACAAGGAATGGTTGCGCGCGCTGAAATTGCAGCGGCAGGTCCGCGATTTCACGATCGTGCACGCGACGCTCGATACGCCCGAGCAGTGGGGCTACGTCTTCAACAACCTGGATGCGGCCGCCAGTTTCACTTATCAGCACACGACCGTTTGCTTTTTCGGCCACACTCACGTGCCGATCGCGTTTGTGCGCGATGAAGGCGTGCAACGTCAGCGGGTGGACAAGTTGCGGATCGAGCCGGGTAAAAAATATTTCATTAACGTCGGAAGCGTCGGCCAGCCGCGCGATGGCGACTGGCACGCGGCTTATTGCATTTATCACATCGAAAGCAACCTGGTCGAACAGCGCCGGCTAAAATACGATCTCGCGACCGCGCAGAAAAAAATTATCGACGCCGGCCTGCCCCGTCTGTTAGCGGAACGCCTCGCCATCGGCCGCTAAGATCGACAATCAACCGTGAATTCAATTTTGATCATCAAACCAAGCTCACTCGGCGACATCGTTCACACCTTGCCGGCGGTGGCGGCGATTCGCGACGCCCATCCGAAAGCGAAAATCACCTGGGTGATGAATCCGGAATTCACGCCGCTGCTCCGCGGAAATCCGGACGTCAATCACATCCACGTTTTTCCGCGCCGCGATTTCACCGGACTGGGCGCGCCAGTCAGCATGATGCCGTGGCTCAAAGAAACCCGAAAGATACAACCC
>DASTJU010000077.1:0-9960 GCA_035716295.1 Chthoniobacterales bacterium
CAGACGCTTTCGCGGGTCCCGCTCCGGTGAGTGGCGGCCCTAACGGAGTAACGACAGAGCCAGTTATCTCCAGCCCGACGTCGTCGAATTCGAATCAGTCAACCAGTGGAATCGCACCGCCCAGCACCGGCGCTTACGCCAACGAGACGGGATCATCCGGTGCACCGTCCGCCGCCACACCCGGCGAAGGTAAGACTGACGAAAGCGACGATACACTTTATCGCGGTAAGACCAGCGAATCGGAGAATCCCATGATGCGGGACGAAGGACGCTTGCACTTCAAGACGCGGCCCAAGGAAAAAATCCAGGAGGTTGATTCGCTAAAAAAACTACCGAGCAGCGGTACCGACCCGAAGTTTCAAGGCAGCCTTCTCCATTCGGCCGTAACCGATATCGAAAACGTTAGCGGCAAGTCGAATGAAACTGACGACGCGGCAGACGAAGAAGATCCGCGTTTCAAAAAGAAGCGATTAGTTTTCAAAGCTGAAAAGCGCGACGAGTCGAAGCAAGCGCAGGCGGATTCCACTCCATCTGCCACTCCTTCGCCCACCGCATCGCCCGCCGCCCAGAATTCCTCTAAGCAGTAATCCGCAGCCGGATTGCGAACGAAGCCTAGTCGCGCTTTGGCTTTAAAAGCGGAAACAAAATCACGTCGCGAATTGATTCGGCGCCGGTAAACATCATCGCCAAACGGTCGATTCCCAGACCAAATCCGCCGGCTGGCGGCATTCCGTGTTCGAGCGCGAGCAAGAAATCCTCGTCGATCTTCTGCGTTTCTTCTCCCGCCTGCTCGAGCAGCCGCTGCCGCTGCACATCTGGGTCGTTCAACTCGGTGTAACCGGGAGACATTTCCACTCCGTTGATGATCAGCTCGTAAACATCGACCAACGAAGGATCGGCCGCGTTCTGTTTCGCCAATGGCACCAGTTCCTTCGGGCAATGGGTGACGAACAAAGGATCGAAAGTTTTTTCTTCCACTAATTTTTCGAAAACGTGCTGCGTCACCTCGAAATCTGCCAGTTGCGCCAGGATTTCGAGCTTCAGCTCGCCGCTCGCGCGCTTGCGTCGTTGCTCGCTGGAAATATCGAACCAATCCTTGCCTGCAACTTCGCGGATAAGATCGACATAACGCGCGCGGCGCCACGGCCGATTCAGATCGATGGTTCTGATTACCGTCCCATCCCCGTCTCGGTGTTCGATTTTAAGCGAGCCGCAAACCTTTTCGGCTGCCTGACAAATCAGTTCTTCAATCAGGTTCGCCATTTGTTCGAAATCGGCATAAGCCCAATAAACCTCGAGCATGGTGAATTCCGGATTGTGCTTCCGGGAAATGCCTTCGTTTCGGAAATTCCGGTTCAGCTCGAACACTTTGGTGAATCCGCCAACCAAAAGGCGTTTCAAATAAAGTTCCGGCGCGATCCGGAGATAGAGATCGAGTCCGAGTGCTTTGTGACGCGTGCTGAATGGCGCTGCCGCCGCGCCGCCGGCCACCGTTTGCAAAATCGGCGTCTCCACTTCCAAAAAACTGCGATCTTCCAGGAATCGGCGGATTTCTCGCACCATCGAGATCCGTTTTTGAAATGCCTCCCGCGATTGCTCGTTCGCGACCAGATCGACATAACGCTGCCGATAGCGCGCTTCGACATCCTGTAAGCCGTGCCATTTTTCCGGCGGCGGCCGGAGCGACTTGGCCAGCACTTCAAATTTTTGCGCTTTCAGCGTCGGCTCGCCGGTCTTGGTCAAAAAACAAGCTCCTTCCACGCCGATGAAATCGCCGAGATCGAGCAGATTAAAAATTTCCATCGCCTCCGCACCGATTTCTTTCTCGTGGAAATAAGCCTGGACCCGGCCGGTCGCGTCTCGAAGATCGACAAAGTGGCTCTTGCCCATGTCGCGATGCGCGGTGATTCGGCCGGCGGCGCGCAGCGCGTCGCCTTCCTTGAATATTTTCCGGACTTCAGCAATCGAGCCCGACGTTTTGAACGCGCGACCAAAAGGTTCCACCCCCCGAGCGCGAAGCGCCGCGAGTTTCTCACGGCGTTGTGCAATTAATTCACTTTCGGCCTCCATGCGTCGCGGTTATGGAACGCTCTCTTTGTTCGTTCCGCAAGGAGTTTACCCGCCGCGGCGGGCAATCTGTTAACGGCCCGTCCGGCTCGGACTTTATTGGTTTGCCAATAAAAGATCAGGGATGAGATACTGCTTGGTAGTGATCAAATCCTGTAGGGGACGCTGTTAGCGTCCTTCTTTGGGAAGCAGACTGCTTCCCCTACAGATGATTTCCCAAATGCCACTCGATTTACCCAAAACGACCTCGAAACGCGACGGGCCACTGGTCAAACAGTTTTCCGTTTTTCTGGCGAACAAAGTCGGCGCCATGCTCGACATCGTGAAACTACTAAACGCAAATAGCTGTGACGTCGTCGCCATGAGTGTTTCGGAATCGACTGATTCAGCGATTGCTCGATTGGTCGTGAGCGATCCAGCGGGCGTGGAGAAACTGTTTCGACAAAACAATATCGCTTATGGAATGTGCGAGGTCCTGGTGGTGGAAATGAGCGAAGTTGCCACCGAACTGGCCAAACTTCTGGCCGCGCTTTTCATGGCCGAAGTGAACGTGCATTTTACTTATTCGCTTCTGATGCGTCCTCGCGGTCAGGCTGCCCTCGCTCTTCACGTCGATGACAATGAATGCGCCATCTCGGTTTTGACTGGCGAAGGGTTTCAACTCCTGAGCCAATCGGACATCTCGCGCTGACCGAGGGAGTTGACAGCCGCGCAGAGTTATCTACAGAAATCAACTACCCATGGCGTCTCTCTCCTTTGTTTCCGGGTCGCGAACCGACAAGAGCTTTCAGGTCGGGCTCCTCCTGGTCATTCTTTTTGCGGTGGCGGAATTTTTCGCTGCGAGCTTTCATTACATCAGCCGGATGCGTCCGGCGTCGACAGCGGTCGCCGCTCCCCGAGCAATGCCGGCACCACTTCCCTCGGTCGCGCCTTCCGCACCGCCAGTCGCGTTGGCGGTCGCATCTCCGGCGACCGCGCTGACTCCGGCAACATCGACAGTTTCGGTGGAGGATCGATTGCGGAAACAAGCGGACGCGGCCCGGGAAACTGGCGACACCGTGAGCGCGCTCGCGCGGTTAAACGACGCTTCGCAACGAGATCCGAAAAACGCCGAGGTGCTGGCGGAAATAGCAATGATTTACGAGTCGATTCAGAATTTCGACCGGTCGGCCGATACCTGGCGCAGGGTCCAGCAGATTGGTCCGTCCGCCGGACCGCTCTACGAATTGGCGGACATGAAATTGAAACACGGCGTGCCGGCAGCTCCGGGTTCTGTTACCGGTTCGGCGCTTGATGCTGGAAAACCTGCGACTGCGCTTAACGCATCGAGCGTGCGCACTTCTTCGGAAGGAATTCCAACCGGATCGACGCTCGGCATTAGTGAAGTAACCGCTTCGGAAACGCCCGACCCAGATTCGGAAACGAACCTGATGCTGCGGATCGCGGTCAGGAAACGGCCGAATTCGGTGATCGATCACACCAAGGTGAAGATCCAGGTTTTCTTTTACGACACGGTCGGCGATAACGACATCAAGCTGACCGATGCCGACGTCAGCTACGAATGGCTCACTCCCAATCATGACTGGGCCGATAGCAACAGTGAAACGCTGGCGGTGACTTATATTCGTCCGAAATCAAAAGCCAAATCGGCCGAAACGGACCTGGCGGCAGCGGCCGCGGCGATCAATCCAGCCAAGAAAGGCAAGCCAGTGAAGGCCAGCCCCCCGCCTGAAGCCGGCTCGCGCAAATATCTTGGTTACATCGTGCGCGTTTATTATAATGATCAGCTCCAGGACAAACGCGCCGAACCGACAAAACTCTTAACTCTTTTCCCCGCGCCCAACACCGCTCCGCCGCAGTAATGCAATTGCTCATCGTGCACCGCGACTCTGAGATGGGAGAAGCGCTGGTGCGAATGGTGGAAAGTTACACGCGCCACCAGTGCGAGCTTGTCGGCAGCGATGTCGCTGCGATGGATTGGGCGCGCCGTCATCAGCAATGTAATCTTCTCCTGACGCAACTCGAAGCTGACGGGATCGATGGGCTCGCGCTCGGTTCATCGCTCAGTGAAATTTTTCCGGCATTGCAGGTTTTGTTTTTTCCAAATTACCCGGCGGCGGAGCGGCGGCTGGAAATTGCCGAAACCAAGGTTTTCGCGGAGCCAATCGAGGGAGACGAGTTGCTGGCCGCGATCGAGCGCGCCGGGAACGCGCCGCCCAACGCGCCCGATCTTTTTCACGTGGTTGATGTGTTACAAATGTGTTGTCTGAGCCGGCGCAACGGTGCCCTCCAACTGGTGAAAGAAGCCAAGAGCGGGCTGGTATTTCTTCGCGGCGGCAAAATCGTGCACGCCGAAACAACCACCGCGCGCGGACGCGACGCGCTGCTCGAGATGGTGAGTTGGGAGTTTATCGAATTCGCTTACGAGCGCAGTGTGCGACCCCCACTCGAGACGATTACCGCAACGTGGCACGATGCTTTGATCGATGTGATCACAGCCGGGAAGCAAGAGAACTCGATCAAGTCGCAGCGTCGATCGGCTTAGCCACTTTCCTATGCAACTACGCCGGTTTGCGATAGTTTACATTTTCATGAAGTTGCGTTGGACGCTGGCGTGCCTTTGCTTCGTCGCCAGCACCGCCGTCGCGCAAATCCAGATCGAGCTAAAATTTCCGCGCTTGCAATACATCGCTTACGAGCCGGTGGTGGCGAATCTGATGATCACGAATCTCGCCGGGCGCGATGTCGATCTTCACGACGCTGATGGTCAGTCATGGTTTGGCTTTGAGGTGACCGAAAATGAAGGCCGCTCAATCGCTCCGATCTCAAACGCCGGGACCGAACCTCTCAACATTGCCGCTGGAAAGCGTGTGACTCGAAAGATTAATCTGACGCCGTTGTTTGGGGTGCATGATTTTGGGACATACCGGGTTCGCGCTCATATTTACTTTGCCGATCTGAACAAGTTCTATTATTCCCAAACTAAAGTTTTCGAAGTCACCGATGCGCGGCCGATCTGGCAGAAAACCGTGGGCGTTCCCGAAGGAGAGAGCTCTTCCGGAAGCGTGCGCACCTATTCTCTCATGACCAACCGTTTTCCCGATCACACTTCGCTCTATGTCCGAGTTGAGGACAAGGATAGCGGAATCGTTTACGCGACTTACTCGTTAGGCCAGGTCATTTCCTTCGGAGATCCGCAGACCGAATTCGACCGCTCTAATCAGCTCCATGTTCTTTACTGCGCCGCACCGCGCAATTGGTCCTACGTTCGCGTCGGTTTAAACGGCGAGCTTTTTTCCCGCGCCAGTTTTGCCGAAACCAAGACGAGGCCGCGGCTTGTGCATTCGGAAGACGGCGTGGTAAAAATTGCCGGCGGCATTATGGATACACCGGTTACGCAAGCAACCCGCGACACTGCGCCGAAACTTTCAGCGCGACCGCCCAACGCACCGAAAGATTAACGAATGCGAAAACATTTTTTGTCGATCAGTTTGCTGGTGCTGGCGATAAACGCTTACGCCTTGCCTGCGCCGAGCTCGTTGGACGCACGAGAACGTCGCCTTAATCAACCAACGCCAACGCCGCGGCCGCAAACGCAAATTCAAACGCAACCTTTTACTCAGCCGCAAACCCAGACCCGGACCCGCGCCCCAACGCAAATACAAACCAAAACCCAACCACGTGCCGCGGCCGTTTCGCCCAATGGCGCGCGTCCTTCTACAACCGTGGTCATCGACGCAGGTCACGGCGGACACGACCGCGGCGGAATTGCTGGTCAGCGCGTGGATGAAAAGACAATGAATTTGGATGTCTCCCTAAGGCTAAGATCCGTTCTCCAGTCGTACGGTTATCGCGTCGTGATGACGAGGGACACCGACGTTTTCATACCGTTGGGAACTCGCGTTGCAATCGCCAACTCCTATCGCGACGCGATTTTCGTTTGTATTCATTTCAACGCCACGTCACGACGCAGCGCGAGCGGCATCGAAACGTATTTCTATAGCTCGCAAAGTCTGCCGCTCGCGTCGGCGATCCATTATTATGTCGCCGGCGGCGCGCCGTCAGCCAATCGCGGTGTGCGGCGTCGTGGATTTTTTGTTTTACGAAGAACGACGATTCCCTCCGTGCTCGTGGAATGCGGATTTTTAACCAATCCGACCGAAGCATCATACGCGCAAAATGCTTCCTATCGTCAAAAGCTCGCCTTCGAGATTGCGCACGGAGTCCAAAATCGTGCATCCGTGGCACGCATTCCGGGCGCGACAAGAATTGCTTCCAGCTCTGCATCTGCTGCGTTGGAGCCCGAGACCGTGCCGCTCCAACCGTTCCTCGACCAAACGCATTACCGCGATCCGGACCTTTCGCGCTCGAGACACAAACGCAGCTCGAAGAGCTCATCAAGATCGACATCATCCAAGCGAAAGAAATCTTCCGTCGCAGATTCGGATTCGGACACGCCGAAGAAGAAGTCGACTAAGAAAAAGAAATCCGCCGCGGCCAAGACGGAGGATTGATTGGAATCGCCCGTCTTCAGCTCGGCGCAAATGCACGCTGCGGAAGAATCCGCATTCGCGCGTGGCGTGACGGTTGAGACCTTGATGGACCAGGCGGGCGCTGGGGTTGCCCGCGCAATCCGGCAATTTTTTCCGCAACCTGCGTCCTGCATCGTGTTCGCCGGCAAAGGACACAACGGCGGAGACGCTCTGGTTGCGGCGGAACAGCTCCAACGAATCGGCTGGAAGATCGACATCCGTTTGCCATTCGCGGAAACAGAATGCAGCGAGCTGACGCAAAAGAAATTGAAGGCGTTGCGCGACGCGACGCCAAAATCCGGCGATACGATCGATCGCGTACGGCACACGATCATTCTCGATGGTTTACTCGGCACCGGTGCGAAATCATTTTTGCGTGAACCGCTCCGCACCGCCGCCCGCGAGATCAATCGCCTGCGCCGGGAAGAAAATGCGTTTGTCTTCGCCATCGATCTTCCCACCGGGCTCGACGCCGATTCGGGTGAACATGATCCGGAAGATTCCGTCGTCGCCGACTTCACGATCACAATTGGTTTTGCGAAGCACGGCCTGATCGTCGATTCCGCGCTCGATTTTGTCGGGCGAATTGAAGTCGTTCCGCTTCCCGGGCTTTGGCCGGAAGCAAGCGCGCCGAACGAGCTGGCCGCGAGCCCAAATTCTCTCAGCCCGCTTTTGCCTCGGCGGAAATTTAACGCATACAAAAATGAATTCGGCCGCGTGGGCGTTGTTGCCGGTTCGAAGGGTTTCGTGGGCGCAGCGTTGATGACGACCGAGGGCGCATTGCGCGCCGGCGCCGGTTTGGTGGAAGTTTTTGTCCCGGAAGACATTTATGAGATCGTCGCTGGCGCGGCGCCGGTGGAAGCAATGGTGAAGCCCGTCCGCAAGTATCGCGATCTGCTCGAGGAACAAGAAATCGATATTTGGGCGCTCGGCCCCGGTTTGGGAAAAGCGCGCGCTTCCGAAGTTTTAAACTTAATCGAGAACGCGCCTAAGCCGATGATTGTCGACGCGGATGGATTAAATATTCTCGGCGAGAGGATTGACATCCTGCGCAGCTGCCGCGGCCCGCGGTTGCTCACGCCCCATCCCGGCGAGATGAAACGATTGATGGAAGTTGGCAAGATGGCGCGCGCCGGAATCGCACGAAATTTTTGCGATCAGTTTCCAATTACGCTTTTGCTCAAAGGTAGCCGCACAATCGTCTGCGAGCGCGGGAAACCGATCAGCTACAACACCACCGGCAATCCCGGAATGGCCAGCGGCGGAATGGGCGACGTTTTGACCGGCGTGTGCGCGGGTCTGGCCGGGCGCGAATTGCCGATGTACGACGCGGGTCGCGTCGGAGCGTGGATCTGCGGACGCGCCGCCGAGATTTCCATATTCCAGGACGGCGCAAGCGAGGAATCGTTGCTCGCCAGCAATGTGCTGGCGCATTTGGGCGCAGCATTCAACGAACTGCGCGATCCGTCGGTCTAGTTGTCACATTTGCCATTCCGAGCGATATGCCAGTCCGGCTCGGACCGAGGAAGCTCTTACTGTTTCTAAATCGACCACATGGACTCATCTGAAAACATCTCTCTCGATGCTACGCACCCGTCGCGTGATAATTGGTGGACCCGCCTCAAGAAAGCGTTCGGCCCGGTCGCGGTCGTGGGCGTCGTAATCGCGAAATTTTTTGCGAAGCTGAAATTCTTCATCCTCCCCGCGCTCAAGTTCCTGCCACTCCTGCTCAAGTCCGGCGGCACGATGCTGTTGATGATTTGGGTTTACACAATGATGTGGGGTTGGAAGTTCGCGGTCGGCTTTGTCATGCTTCTGCTCATCCATGAATGCGGACATCTCATTGTCGCCAAAAAATTCGGGCTCAAAGTCGGCGCGCCGGTTTTCATTCCCTTCATGGGCGCGTTCATCGCGTTGAAAGAAGCGCCACGCAACGCCTGGATGGAAGCATGCGTCGGCATCGGCGGACCAATGCTCGGTTCGATCGGTGCGCTCGCCTGCAATTCCATCGGTGAGTTCACCGACATTCCGATTTTCTTCGCGCTCGCCTGGTTCGGTTACTTTTTGAACCTGTTTAATCTGACGCCGGTGGGCATGCTCGATGGCGGACGAATCGTCACCGCGCTGTCGCGCTGGCTTTGGCTACCCGGTTTCGCGGTGTTGCTTTGGTTCGGTTGGAAATATCCGAACTTCATTGTCTGGCTGATCGTGATCGCGTCACTGCCACGGATTTATTCCCTCTTCCGTAAACGAACCGAGGAAGAGCGACGTTATTATGAAGTCACAACGGCCCAGCGCTGGACGATGTCGATCTTGTACTTCGGTTTGATCGCGGTCCTCATTTTCGGAATGCACCTGGCCACGCGCGATCTCCATAACTACGGTGTCCGCTCGCACGGACACGGTCAGGACGTGATTTTCCAGTAATCAGGGCGCTGCGCCGGCGGCGAAGACTTTTTCCGGCTCGAGACCGATTCGGCGCACAATATTGACGAACCGTTTATCGGGACGAAGCGGCGCGAATTCGGGTGCGATGCCGACAAAATGGAGCGATGAAGATCGCTCGTCGCAGGCGCGTTCCAGTTCGCGGATTGCGTCGTCGTGCGCACCGAGCGCCACGTGAACATGAGCAATCGCATCGCCGGGCGTGTAACGCCTGCGACTCGCAATAGTTTTGGCCAGAACTTCGCGCGCGTCATCCGGTCGATTCATCTTCGCGTAAGTAATCGCCAGACCAAACGCCGGACGGCCCCTGATACTCTGCGCTCTCTGATAAAGCGCGATCGCTTCGTCGTAGCGTCCCGTCTCACGATACAGCGCCGCCAGCAATGGTTCGCCATAAACGAATGCGGGATCCAGCTGCAATGCGCGTTCGCCGGCCTTCATCGCTTCATCGTATAAACCGAAATAACGATAGAGCTCGCAAGCGGAGTTGTTCACCCAAAGCGACGCCGGATCGATCGTAGAGGTGCGCTGTAAATAAATTAGAGCGTCGTCGCGCTCGCCACGCGCTGCCCAAAAGGCGGCCGAGAAATAATTGGAAGACGTCGATTTGGGATCCAGCTTTACTGCGCGGCAAAACTCTCGGGCCGCTCCGTCCATGTCCCAGTCGAGAATGCGCTTCGTTTCTGCCAGGTAGACATGTGCCTCGGCATCGTCATTGTCGATGTTGAGGGCATTGGTCGCGGCCTCGCGTACTTTTGAATAAGCTTCGAGCGGAGCAACGTAAGCATCCGCCAACCACAACCACGCCTTCGCCATCCCGGTCCAGGCGCGGCCCAGTTGCGGATCCTTTTCGAGTGCGCGCTCGAAATAGCCCAAACTTTTTCGCAAGTCTTCCTCGCTCGCTTTGTCGGAATAA
>DASTJU010000078.1:0-6424 GCA_035716295.1 Chthoniobacterales bacterium
GTGATCACGCTTATAATCGTGTTTGCGTGGCTGCGAGCGCGAGGTCGTTTCATGTTTGTTGATTGCATTGTCAAAGATCGGGGCGCGATCGCGGAACCGTGGCGGGAATTTCGCGAACAAGGCAACAGTTACTTTCTTCTAGCGCTGCTGGTAGGTTTTATCGTCGCGGTCATCGCCGGGATAAGTTCGCTGCCATTTACGCTGCCAATCATCCGGGGAGTGACGTTTCTGCATCTGCACGATGTTTACCTTATCTGCATGATCGCTCTGTGGGCCTTCATTTTGGTCCTGCTGATTCTGACGTGGTCGCTGATCTCGCACTTTATGGTAGCGGTAATGTATCGCCGGCGCTGTCGCGCGGGCGAAGCGTTTTGGGCCGCGCTTTCTTTGATCGCCAATTATCCCGGCGAGATCACGTTTTATTGTTTGTTCTGGATTGTGCTTGGGATCGCGTCGGCGATCACTGCCTGCGCCACAATCTTGGCGACATGCTGCATCGCGCTTATTCCGTACATCGGCACTGTTATCTTGCTGCCGTTGTTTGTTTGCCTTCGGGCGTTCGGCCTGCGTTTCATTCGGCAATTCGGCGCGGAGTACGATGTCTGGGCTGGGATGCCTGAAACGTTGCCAACACCGCCTTCAATGCCGCCACCTTTGCCAAGTTGAATCACACTTCGGTGGAGGCCCAAAATTCCCTGAAGGCGTTCGGCCAAGTACGATCAATGACACTTTCGCGAGCGAAGTTGCCCATACGCTTTCGCCGCTCGGGATCGGCGACCAACTCTCGAATTGCACGCGTGAGATCCTCGACGTCATGGGATTTCGTGATTAAACCGTTGCGATCGTTTTCGACCAGTTCTTTTGGTCCACCGGAATCGGAAACGATCACTGGAACGCCGGAGGCCTGCGCTTCGATGATCACGTTCCCGAACGTGTCGGTAGTGCTTGGAAAAACGAAAATGTCCGCCGACGCATAAGCGGCCGCCAGCTCCTCGCCGCTGAGATATCCGGTGAACAAAGCTTCCGGCAGCGATTCGGAAAACTCGCGCGAATACGGTCCGTGGCCGACGACACAAAGTTGGATCGACAATCCCTCGTTCCGGAGACGCCGATAAGCTTCCGCCAGAAGATCGAGATCCTTCTCACGCGAAACGCGCCCCACATACAGCAATCGAATCTGGCCGTTCTTGGCACCGAACTTTTCGAAGAACTTTGAATTACGCCGGGTGGGATGGAAGAGCTGCGTGTCCAGGCCGCGCGGGAAAATTTTCAATTTTTCGGGATCAATCCCGCGCTTGACCCAGCTTTCGCGATATTCTTCCGAGTTCACGAAGACGGTGTCGAGCTGGTTATAGAACCAGTGCATGTAGCGCCAGGTCACGCTTTCGAGAAAACTGTCTTCGGTCAGGATCCGGACGTATTGCGGAAAATCGGTGTGATAAATGCCGCTCGTCTGAAGGTTGAGCATTTTGGCTGCGAGCAACGCCGTCAGACCGATCGGTCCCGGTGTGCTGATGATGACTTCGCTGAATCGCTCGCGCTGGATGTAATCGAGCATTTGCATGATCGGCGGAAAACTCAGCTTTTGCAGCTCGTACTCAGGCAATTCAAATTCGCCGATCGGTTTGAAATTCTTAATCGGGATATCGTCAACCGTCAGCTCGTCACGTGACGTAATGACGATCAATTCTTTTCCGGCGTCTGCGCCGGCCCCTGTCATTTTCCGAATGGTCGTGGCGACACCGTTGACGTCTTCGAGCGTATCGGTGAACCAGGCGCGCTTGTTGTTTTGCAAAGCTTCCGGGATTTTTCCGGTCAACTCCCGGAAAATTCTTTGCAACCATTTGCGTGACGGCGCCTGGCTGTGAAATCCGTAAATGTAAGGCGTTAGAATAATCAGAATCGGCGCAATCGCGGTCAGCGCTTGCACGCTCTCGAGCATGTTTCCGGTGCTGATTTGCTGGACGAACTTTTGGAAGAAGCGAAAGGCGAGCTGCTCGGCCACCATGTTCGCCATCAAAAAAGTCCGTCGTTCCGGTCCCGAATCACCACTGAGCTCGGCTGCGAGATTCGCTTTGACTTCCGCTTGCTGGAACTGGCTCGAGAGTTCGTTCCACAGCGACATGTTCGCAGGCTTCATCATCTCGAATATCTTTCCGGACAGCACTCCTTGCGCGAACACGCTCGCTTTGTCCTTCAGCGTCAACTCGGTTGGATCGCGGCCTTCCATGAACCGCGAGAACATTTGCTCAATCAGCGCCGCGCTCGGTCCGAGTTTCTCGTGGAAATGGTCCTGAACGAACAAGGCGGCGGTGTTGTAAAAGCCGTGTGACAACGCGAGCGGCGTGCCTCCCTCACCGCGAGCTTCGCAATCGCCCGCGCGCAGGTGAGCGAGAAATGTTTCGGCCGAATCAGCGGCCGGCGTTTCGGTGAAAGCCGAGGCGATGAATTTTCCGCCGTGATCGTCTGAGCCACCGACCAAAATCTTCTTCCAGGCTTCGCGATGCGTCGGCTCGAGATCGTGTCGCTCCGCGAACTTTTCGATCTTCTCCGGCGTCAACGACGTAAAGAGTTCCTGTGTGAGCTCGCTCAGAAGCGCGTCCCGCAAACCGTTGACGCCTTCGAAATGTTTGAAGAGCAAAATGAGCCGTTCAAGATGCGAGGACTCGAGTTTGCCGTTGATGCTGTAGAGCGGATGCGCCACCGCATGAGCGATTTTGCCGCTCTGCAAATATCGCTGCAGCGCAAAGATGTTGTCTCGAATGATAACAATATCGTCATGCTGCTTTTCGGTAATCCCCCAGACCAGAAGGTGGATCTTGCAGGGGTCCTGCGGGAAATAAGTGGTGACCTGCTCGCTGATAAACGTATTCGGCAGATCGCGGATCGCTAGACAACCGTCGATCGTGTCGTGGTCGGTGATGGTCACAAAATCCATCCCGCGTTCCATCAATTGTCGATGGAGCTCACGTGGATCGGAATAGGAGTCGGGAAAATCAAACCGCCGGAAAAGCCATTCCTCAGAGCGGTCGCTGAATCGGGAGTGAATGTGAAGATCACATTTGCTCATATAATACTTTAAAGACCGCGCTTGAGACGCTGATCGGCGATCCAGTCCTGGTAGGTCGTTGGCGTCCTTCGGCCGTCCATTTCACTGATAAGATCGACGATCTGCCGCCAAATGGTCGGATGCGAAAAATCCGGGGGATGAATACTGAGCCGGAGGAGCGGTTTGGTCTCAAGGGCACGGCTCAGGGCGGCGTTCCAAGCCAAACTTGTCATCCGCCGCCATCCATTGCGGACGCTATAAACGAGCGATCTCGCGGCAAACATTTCGCCTGAACGCAAATCGCGCACTGTTCGCAGTCGCGCCGTGTACTCCATTTCGGCATCGCGCGCTGCGCGTTCTCCTTCGCTGCTCAGCAACCACGCAGGCGCAACAAAACCGCGCGGCTTCAAACCACATGCGAGAAATTCATCGCGCGCCGTTTTGATTCTCCGAAAGGCTTCGTCGTATCCAAGATCGTAAAATTCGCCTTCGCCCTGGGTGTAAAATTGGGTCGCGAATTTCTCGAGGAAACTTTCGCGCACACGCGGTGGACGTTCGTGAAAATATCCGTGGATCACGATTTCGTTCCCGGCCGCTTCCAAGGTGCGCAACCAGGAAACGAATTGTCGATCTTGCATCGACGTGCCCTGGTGATGGTAATCCGGCACCACCAGAAGCGAGCAATGTCGGATCCCTTTAGCTGTCAGCTCCGAAATAATCTTCTCGGTGGTCGATTGCGTGGACGGTGCCACATCATGAATAGAAACGACCAGAAAATCCTTGGTCGCACTCGCCGCGGCGACAACGGGCAGAAACTGCGTGGCCACAGCCGATGTCATTTTGCCAAATTTTCGACCCCGCTTCCCCTGCGAACAAGCGAAATCACCTATCCGGCCATCTTCACGATAGTAGCGAAGTCTTTGGCCGCCAGCGGCATGACCGATAAGCGCGATTGTCGAACGAGCGCAATGTTCTTCAGCGCTGGTTTCGCTTTAATTTCGCGCAGCGTGACCGGCTTGGGCAGCGCTTTGACCGGGACAAGATCGACTGCGCTCCAGTCGCCTTCCTTCGCGGTCGAGTCGCGGTAAGCGGTGCGCGCGACTTTAGCGATGCCGACCACGGCTTTGTCTTCCCCGCTGTGATAGAACAAAACTTCGTCGCCCTTGGACATCCGACGAAGGTTATTTCGGGCCGCAAAATTTCTCACTCCGGTCCAACTTGTGCTGCCATCAGCAACGAAATTTGCCCAGGAATAATCGGATGGTTCTTGTTTCACGAGCCAGAAATTCTTCATCGCTTCAACTTAACGCGGTTCGACAATTGTCGATCTTTGTTTGAAGATCGACATCATGGCGCGCTTGCCATTTATCACGTTCGAAGGCTCGGAGGGGTGCGGAAAATCGACCCAGGTGCAATTGCTGGCCACGCGCCTCGAGATACTGGGCGTTCCATTTCTCATAACCCGGGAACCGGGCGGCACGCCAATTGGCGAATCGATCCGCGAACTGTTGCAATTCGCGCCGCAGAGTGCGGGAATGACTCCGGAGACAGAACTGCTTCTCTTTGAGGCGAGCCGAAGCCAGCTCGTCCGGGAAGTGATCAAGCCCGCGCTGGAAGGCGGCAAGTGCGTGATCGCGGACCGTTTTTTTGATTCCACAACTGTTTACCAAGGCGTCGCACGCAAATTGGATCGAAAGATCGTGCGACAACTGAACGCCTTCGCTGTCGGCGATTGTGTTCCCGACATTACGTTTTTGCTCGATGTCGATTTAACAACCACCCAAGAGCGAATGAAAGGGCCGCGACGGCCGGACCGGATGGAACAACAATCGGTCGAGTTCTATGAGCAGGTTCGCGACGGTTATCTGGAGCTTGCCAAATGGCAGCGAGACCGAGTTGTGGTGATAAAGGGTTGGCAGGCGCCGCACGATACCGAGAAAGAAATTTGGGAAACGCTCTGTTGGCGTTTTCCAAATCTGGTGAAGCCTCCAGATTGATATGGCCTTCATCCGGAAAACAGCGATTGGACTTTTACGGCGCGCACACGATCAAAATCGTTTGGGCCACGCCTATTTGATTTCAGGACCGGCCGGAAGCGGGAAGCGGGAAGTGGCCGCGCAATTGGCGAGCACCGTTAACGGCACAGACGCCGGCGACGTTTTCTCATCAAAGGCCCGCGAGATCTTCGTGGCCGAACCTGAATCGAAATCGAGAAGGATTTTGATCGAGCAGATTCGTGAGCTGGAACATGGACTTCAAATGCGTGCGGCGGATGGCTGCCGCAAAGTGGCGATCATTGTTGAAGCGGACCGGTTGCAACCGCAGGCGGCAAATGCATTTCTCAAGACGCTGGAAGAACCGCCGGCCAATTCATTGCTCCTCTTATTGAGCGCCTTGCCGGAAGCATTGCCGGATACGATTGTTTCGCGGTGCATTTCAATTCCGCTGGCGGCGGACGGCGAAGAAATTGAATTGCCGGAGCGCGCCGAACTGGTGGAATTGCTGCGCGACACCGCGCGCGAGAAAAGTTGGAGCGTCCAGCAAGCCTATCGTGTCGGACAGGGAATGCAGTCGTTGCTCGGAAAGGTTCGAGAAGAAATCAAAGCGCAAACGGCCGAGGCGTTGAAAAATGAAGAAGCGCGCTACCGGAATTCGACCGACGGCGCCTGGCTCGACGATCGCGAAGATTATTACAAGGCGCTGACTGAAAGTCTCTACATTCAGCGTCGCGCCGCGCTGGTGGAGGTTTTGCTTGAGTTTTGGTCGGACGTTTTGCGGGCGGGTAGTAAAGTCGCTCGTCGCGATTTGTCTGCGGCGAAAAAAGAAACTGCCGCTCTGGCGGAACGCTTCACCGTCGCGGAAGTGCTCAAGCGGATCCAGCGACTGGAACAATTGCGGGATAATCTCGGCCGCAACATTCAGGAAGTTCTCGCTTTCGAAGTCGCGTTTGTCGAAGTCTTCAGCGCCTGATGGCGGCAGATCAATGCGGTCGATTGAAGCGCGAAATTGGGTTCGAGCGTAGAAGTTTAAGTGTGGTAAGGCCACGGTCGCTCGAGTTACGATTGTACTAAATATAGAGCGCATGCTCCCCAGAGCGTATCGCGGGCGGGCGCCAGGCCGAAATGGGCGACGGTCGAGGGAGTCCTATGAAGGTGAGGGAACCGAAGTCAACCTTGTCCGAGAACGGACAGGAATTACGTCACCCAGGCCTTGCTCCGTGAGAGGCCTGGAGATATTCAGCGGCTTCCAGGACCATCGTTACTGCGACGATCGTGGAGAACTTCGGTTTCGAAAAGTCGTATTAAGACATGGGGATTCGTATCCGCATGATCTTGCCCACGATTGTCTACTATCACTCATTCGGGCTAAGTCTGG
>DASTJU010000079.1:0-10350 GCA_035716295.1 Chthoniobacterales bacterium
AGTACGGTCAGTACACGACGTGGTGTTTCTTTCCGCAGCGCGCGAGTTTGGAAGAATTCCGAACTCATGTGATCGCCACCTGGCGTGAAGCGGGCGGCGAGCCGGACACCGGATTGCAACTGCCGTCATGGTTAACGAAGAACGGATTCGCGGTGCGCACGGTTGTGCCGCGACTCTTTTGTCTGCAACCGAGCGATTACATGTGGCAATGGCCGTCCGCTTTCATTCAAGTCCATCTTTTGCGACTGCAAGAGCTCGGCCGAATCGACGCCGCGTTTGCCCACCAAGTGCGCGCTGATCTGGCCGCGGCTGAGAAAGCGGAAGCTTCATTCATGATGACGCCGCTTGTGTTGGAGATTGTGGCGGAAAAATTGTAACCGCGCTCCCGCAAGCGCTCGAAGTTTTTTCTGTTGCCAGCAACGACGGCTGCGCGGCAGGATTCGGAAGCATCACATGAAGGATTTAACGCAAGGATCGGTGACCAGACATTTGCTCCACATGTCGGCTTTTATGGCCGTGAGCATGTTCGTGCAAACGCTTTACTTGCTGGCCGATCTTTTTTGGGTGGGACGTCTCGGCAAGGAAGCGATTGCGGGCGTCGGCGTCGCCGGAAATCTGACCATGATCGTGCTGGCCCTGACCCAAATGCTCGGCGTCGGAACGACAGCGCTGATTTCGCAAGCCGCGGGTCGCAAAGATCAGGCGCACGCGGAGCTCGCGTTCAATCAATCATGCATGATGTCGATCTTGATCGCGCTCGCGCTCGGCCTCGTCGGATTTCTTTCGATGAACGCTTATGCAAATTCGCTAAGTGCGGATGCAAACACGGCGGTGCTGGCGAAAGCGTATCTGCTCTGGTTCCTACCGGCGATATTGCTTCAGTTCCCACTCGTCTCGATGGGCTCGGCCTTGCGCGCGACCGGCATTGTTCAGGCGCCGGTGATTTTCCAGGTAATCAGCGTCGTTCTGAACATGGTGCTGGCACCGTTCCTCATTTTCGGATGGATCGGATTTCCAAAACTCGGCGTAACCGGCGCGGCACTTGCGACCTTCATCTCCGTTCTTGTCGCCGATCTGCTCATCATCTGGTACTTCGAAACAAAATATCACTACCTGCGTTTCCGATTTTCGCTCTTCCGCCCCCAGTTGAAAATCTGGAGCGCGATGCTGCGCATCGGCGTGCCCGCCGGAGCTGAGTTTGTTCTACTCTTTGTTTATATCATGATCGTCTATGTGATCATCCGGAATTTCGGTCCGGCGGCGCAGGCGGGGTTCGGGGTGGGCGCGCGGGTGATGCAGGCGCTTTTTCTGCCGGTAGTTGCTCTCAGTTTCGCGGTCTCGCCCGTGGTCGGACAAAATTTCGGCGGCCGGCAAGCCGATCGGGTCCGGCAATCAGTTCGCTCTGGTATCGGCATAGCAGCAGCGATGATGCTCGTGCTCGCGTTGATCACATGGGCCATGCCTGGACAAATGATTCGCTTTTTTTCAAAGGACGCCGCCGTGATTCAATTCGGCAGCGATTATCTGCGCATCGTCGCTTTCAATTTCGTCGCGGCCGGAATTGTCTTCACTAGCTCGAGCATGTTCCAGGGACTGGGTAACACAATACCACCATTACTAAGCTCGGGGTCGCGCCTGGTCCTTTTTGCGCTGCCGGCGCTGCTCCTCTCGCGCACGCCGGGGTTCGATATCAAACTGGTTTGGTATCTCTCGGTCGGATCGCAACTGCTCCAGGCCTGCATGAATTTGTTGCTCCTGCGCCGCGAGCTAAAGAGGAAATTAAGATTCGACGACGGGACAGACTTCGTTCCGGCGAGCGCGACTGCGTCCTAAAATTCCTTAAAATTCAGTCCTTGCATTCAGCGGCCTCAGAACCAGCTTTCTGGCTTCGGTTTTTCAAACCTGAATTTATGCGATTTCGAATTCTTCTTTTTGTCTCAGTTTTCTCGTTGTTGTCGATCTTCGCGGCTTCGGCCCAGTCACTGCCGAATACGACGCGGCTTCTGCGTTTTCCAACCACGAACGACCGCGAAATTGTTTTTTGCTACGCGGGCGAGCTTTACACCGTCGGCAAAGATGGCGGCGTTGCGCGACGTTTAACCACCGGTCCCGGATACACATCCTTTCCGCGCTTTTCGCCGGACGGGAAACAAGTCGCGTTCACTTCGGAATACGACGGCAACCGTGAAGTTTACGTAATGCCGGCCGATGGCGGCACGCCGAAACGTCTCACAATTTCGGCCACACTGGGGCGCGACGACGTTTCCGATCGCATGGGCCCGAACAACATCGTGATGGCGTGGGAGAACACGAAACCGCTGGTTGTATTTCGTTCGCGCATGAAATCGTTCAACGATTTCATCGGTTCCCTCTTCACCGTAGGTCTGGACGCCGAACTGCCGCAGCAAGTGCCGGTGCCACGTGGCGGATTCACTTCTTTCTCCCCGGACGATTCGAAAATGGCGTTCAACCGGGTCTTCCGCGAATTCCGGACCTGGAAACATTATCGCGGCGGCATGGCCGACGATATTTGGATCCACGATTTCAAAACCGGCGCGACGGACAACCTGACCAACAATCCGGCGCAGGACATCTGCCCAATGTGGGGCGCGGACAACAAAATCTATTTCATTTCCGATCGCGACGGCCGGATGAATCTGTTCGTTGTCGATCTTGCCTCAAAGGAAACCAAACAGCTGACCAGCTTCAAAGATTTCGACATTAAATTTCCATCGATCGGGAAGGGATCGATCGTTTTCGAACAAGCCGGTTACATCTGGCGATACGATTTGAAGAGCGGCCAGGCCGCGCCGGTGCCGGTTGAGATCAAGGAAGATCTCGCGATCGGGCGATCGGCATTGGTTGACGCCTCCAAACACATCGAGTCGGTGAGTCTCGCGCCCGATGGCGAACGGACGATCGTGGTCGCGCGCGGCGATCTTTTCTCGGTGGCGGCAAGAGACGGCACACCGCGCAATTTGACCAAGACATCGAACGCTCATGAGCGCGATGCGGTCTGGTCGCCCGATGGAAAATGGATTGCCTACAACTCGGACGCGACCGGGGAAAACGAGTTGTATGTTCGCGCCCAGGACGGAAAAGGTGACGCGGTCCAGTTGACCAGCGGCGCCGACACTTATTATTACAAACCACTTTGGTCGCCTGATAGTAAGAAGCTGCTTTGGAGCGATCGTTTGCAGCGACTGCGTTATGTCGATGTCGCCACCAAAACGGTGACACAAGTCGATCGGGACAAATGGGGTGAGATCGAGATTTTCAATTGGTCGCCGGACAGTCAATGGATCGCGTGGGGACGGCCGGAAGAAAACGGATTGTCGCGAATCTCTCTCTATTCGCTCGCGAGCAAACAACAGACCGCGGTGACCGACAACTGGTACGGCTCGGGGGAGCCCG
The DNA here is from genome assembly GCA_035716295.1 of Chthoniobacterales bacterium. Lineage (GTDB taxonomy): Bacteria > Verrucomicrobiota > Verrucomicrobiia > Chthoniobacterales > UBA10450 > AV40. The sequence goes on from DASTJU010000079.1 coordinate 3,415, forward strand.
TCTTCAGCGACGACGGAAAATATTTGCTGCTCACCTCGGCGCGCGATTTCAAACCAACATTCGGCGACGAAGAGTTCGCAAACATTTATCGCGATATGGAGCGCGTTTATTTAGTGACGCTCTCTAAAGAGACCGAGAACCCGCTCGGGCCGAAAAGTAATGAAGTAGGAAAGGCCGAACAGAAGCGCGAGAAAGAGAAGGCCAAGGAAGCAGAGGAGAAAAAGCCGGAGGGAAAAGCGGCCGGCGACAAAAAGCCGGAAGAAAAGAAACCCGAAGGCGCCACGCCGAAGAAACCGGTGGTGGTTAAGGTCGATACCGACGGAATTCAAAACCGCATTGTCGGGCTCGAGATCACACCCGGAAATTATCGGGACATCCGAATGGTGGACGATCGCATCTTTTATCTGCGCCGCACCGCTGGAGACGACGTCGTCGAAGACGACGATGACGGCGACGGCCGCGATCGCAAATCACATCTTTGCGCTTACAGCCTGGAAGATCGCAAGGAAACGGTGATTGGTGATGTGAACGATTACGAGATCACGTTCGACGGGAAAAAGATGCTGGTGAAGATCAAAAAAGACTACGCCATCATCGATCTACCGAAGGACAAGATCGAGACCAAGGATCACGAGCACAAAATCGAGGGATTGGACATGCAGCTCGACCGGCACGCGGAATGGAACCAGATCTATTTCGAATGCTGGCGACATATGCGCGATTTCTTCTTTTCGCCGACGATGAACGATGTCGATTGGAAAGCGATGCGCGACAAATACGCCGCGCTCGTCCCGTTCGTGAATCATCGCAACGATCTCACCTATTTGCTTGGCGAATTGATCGCGGAATTGAACAACGGCCACACCTACGTCGCCGGCGGCGAGCGTCCCGACACGCCGCGGGTGAAGCTTGGTTTGCTCGGCGCGGAACTTTCACGCGACCCGACCACGCGCGCTTACAAGATCGATCGCATTCTGCCCGGCGAAAACTGGGACAAGCACACGCGTTCGCCGCTCACTGTGGTCGGCGTAAACGTGAAGGCCGGAGATTACATTCTTGCCGTCAACGGCACTCCGGTCTCATCGCTTCCTAATCTTTACCAGGCATTGATCGGCACGGCCGATAAACAGGTGATCCTGCGCGTGAATTCAAAACCGTCGGACGCCGGAGCGCGCGATGTGACGGTTGTGCCAACAGCGAACGAGGGCCCGCTTTATTATATAGATTGGGTGCAGAAGAACATCGATTACGTGGCTAAGAAAACTAACGGCGACGTTGGTTATCTTCACATTCCGGACATGGGGCGCCCCGGTCTGAACGAATTCACCAAGCTTTATTTCCCGCAAATCCGCAAACACGCGCTCATTGTCGATGTTCGCGGCAATGGCGGCGGCTTTGTTTCGCCGCTGGTGATCGAGCGACTGCGACGCGCTTTCTTAATGGTGGGGATCGCGCGCAATGGAATGCCGCAACCCGATCCGGCCCACGCGTTCATGGGTCCAATGGTCACCTTGATCAATGAATTCTCCGCCTCGGACGGCGATATTTTTCCGTTCCGCTTCAAATCGCTTGGTCTCGGAAAATTAATCGGCAAGCGGACCTGGGGCGGCGTGGTCGGAATTCGCAATTCGCTTCCGCTGGTCGACGGCGGTCAGTTTTTTAAACCGGAGTTCGCGCTTTATTCCAAGGATGGAAAGGATTGGATCATCGAAGGTCACGGGGTCGATCCGGACATTGTGGTCGATAACGATCCGACGAAAGAATTCAAAGGCGAAGACCAACAACTTGATCGCGCGATCCAGCAGATCGAAGAAGAACTAAAGACGAAACGCTACGATCTGCCGACGGTTCCGCCTTATCCGAACCGCAACCCGGGGAAACCGGGCGCATAGATCGACATCTGTTCATTTGAACTTGCATCGGCGACCTGGCGCGCCGATGCTGAGTTCATGCTGACTGAGCGGCAAAAGAGCGTCCTCGATTTCATCCAGCGCGAGCAGCGCGAAAAAGGATTCACGCCGAGCACGCGCGAGATCCAAAGCCATTTTCGTTTCGCCAGTCAAACTTCGGTAATGCAATATCTCGCCGCCCTCGAGCGGAAAGGATTTCTTCAACGCCACGCCGGCAAAGCGCGCGCATTGATCACGCCCGTGCAAAAAGTGCGGATCCACGACGTCCCGATTTATGGGCAAATCCCGGCGGGCATGTCGGCGTTGACGGAACAGGATATCGAAGGACACGTGTCGCTCGACACGCGGTCGGCCAACGTTTCCAAAAGTCACGGCACGTTCGCGCTCCGAGTTCGGGGCAATTCAATGATTGGCGCGCACATTTTGGATGGCGACGTCGTGATTTTGGAACAGAGCAAAGAGGTCCATAACGGCGACATCGTGGCCGCGCTGATCGACGGTGAGACAACACTAAAGCGATACGTGGTCGATCATGGCCGGCCTTATCTGAAAGCGGAAAATTCGCGTTATCCAAATCTGATCCCGGCTCGTGAATTAAAAATTCAAGGCGTGATGGTCTCGCTCGTCCGCAAGCACGAACGGCGGAAGAAATAGCAGGATCAGGAATCACCCTCACCTCCTTCCTCTCCTTCAGGGAGAGGAAATCGCGTAGCAGCAGGTGAGAGGGTAATCCCGTTGAAATGTTCACTTGAACATATCCCGCCTTGTGCCATTATTCATTTGTGGGAGCGGCTAATAACATTGATTACGTCACCTCCCGGGGCCGTAACCCTCACGGGCTTTCCCGTCCATCTCGCTCGGCTCCCGCCGGCTCGATTGTCGATCTTCGGAAATTGCTGGCGGAGCGTTTTCCCCACCCCACTTCTTCACCGACATCTCTTTTACAGACCGGTTTGCCTTTTCTCGATCAAATCGGCGGCGGCGGCTTGCCAAAAAGCGCGATTACCGAATTAATCTCGCCGAAACGCAGCGCCGGAAGCGCTTCACTCGTTCACGGGCTTCTGCGATCAGCGCAACGAGATCAGTATTTCGTCGCGTTGATTGACGGCTCTGATTCGTTCGATCCCGGCTCATCGGACAATTCCGCTTTGCGCCATTTGCTTTGGGTCCGCTGCCGGAAAGCATTCGACGCCATCAAAGCGGCCGATCTCCTTTTGCGCGATGGCAATTTCCCGGTGGTGATTGTCGATCTTGTTCTGAACTCGCTTGAGGAGCTGCGAAAAATCCCGCAGACAAGTTGGTATCGTTTACAACGGCTCGTCGAAGCTGCACCAACCGCATGTCTCATCATCAATCGGCAAAGCCTCGTCAGCAGCGCGCAATTGAAAATCGTTCTCGGAAATTCGTGGACGATTGAAACTCTGGAAAAAGAAAACGCGATTTCAAATTTGCGATTTCACATCCAACGCTCGCATCTCAACCGACTCGAAAACGTCGCCGCAAACTAATGTTCGCGACAATCTATTTGCCCAATTTTTATTTGCAGGCCGCACTGCGGCATCATCCCAAATTACGCGCGCAGCCGGTTGGTTTAATCGATCCGAGTCACAAAAAAGTCGCTGTCATTGAGCTGAATGATGCTGCCGAAAAGGCCGGCATCGTAAAAGGAATGACGCCGAGTCAGGCGCTGGCCCGCTGTTTACAGGTCGTGATTCGCACCCGCGAGCGGGCGCAGGAGAAGTTAATCGATGACATTTTATTGCAGCACGCATTTATGCTTTCGCCCTTTGTCGAAGCTACTGCGCCGGGTGTTTGCACGGTGCAATTCACGGACAATCGCCAATTAATCGGCAAAGCATCGCGCGTTTTGGCAAAACTCGAGCAATGTGAAATTCGGGCCCACATCGGCATTGCTTCATTGCCGGACGCAAGTTTGCTGGCCGCGCATTTGGCGCGGCCGATCTTGCGAATCGACGAGCCGAAAGAATTTCTAGCGCCGTTGCCAATTGAAACGCTCGCGATTGCTTAGCTCGCCACCGGTTTTCGTTCGTATAATAACCCGTAAACGAATCCACCAAGAGCACCGCCGATTAGTGGCCCGATCCAGTAAACGTAATGATCGTGCCAAAACCATGACGCCAGGGCCGGTCCGAAGACACGCGCGGGATTCATCGCAGCGCCGGTCAACGGACCACCGAACAAAATATCGAGTGTGATGGTTGCGCCGATGGCAAAGCCGGCAACGCCCGCGCTACGGCTGCGTTCGTCCACCGCCGTTCCATGAATGACAAAAACCAGAAAGAAAGTCAGGATCGCCTCAACCAAAATTCCCTGCATTGCGTTTAAATTAATCGCAAGCTGCGGCGTTCCCATCACAACCACATCACGCCCGAAAAGACCGAGACAAATGAGGGCCGCGATAAAGGCGCCAAGAATTTGCGCGCTCCAATAAAGCATGGCTTTAGGCAACGACGTGTGACCGCCGCAAAGCAGACCGAACGTGACCGCCGGATTAAAGTTGCCTCCCGAGATATGCAGGGTTGCGCAGACAAACGCCGCGATGGTCAAACCGTGCGCAAGCGCAACGCCGAGCACATCGTGTCCAGCCGTTTTAATCGCTCCGATCCCGACGAAGACGAGAGCAAAGGTTCCAACAAATTCCGCGAGCCACGGACGAAATTTTTCCATGGCGCAATGAGATCAGATCGCGCGCGTCCTGACAATATGGTTCTGGAGGGCGACCTCGCCGCTACCCACCCGCGTAGTTGGGATATTTCTCGCGCAGTTGCCGCGCGACTTTGTCCGCCTCCGCGGTCTTTCCAGCGCGCTGATAAGCCGTCGCCGCTTTTTGTAAAGCGCGCGGCGTGATCGCCGGATCGTCATAGAGCAAAGCAACGCCCATGTATGCCTTGCTCGCTTCGTCAAAACGACCCCGTTCGAATTGAACATCGCCCAGGAGCAGCCGGGCCTGCGCATTTACCTGTCCTTCCGGCTGCAAAATCATGATTTGCTCGGCGATCTTTTGCGCATCGTCTGGTTTATGCGCCGCGATCTTCACCTCGCCAAGCTTCAGCAGCACCTTGGCCTTTCCGGCAGGATCGCTCGCGACCTGCAAATATTTGCCGAGCGCATTTTCTGATTCATCAAACTTTTGCTGTTTGGCTGCGGCATCGCCGAGATAAAACCAGAAATCCGGTTTGACCGGGGGATTGTCGATCTTGCCGAGCACGCCCAGATATTTTTCGGCCGCGGCATAATTTTTCTCGTTGTAATATTCAATTCCCATCCATTCGAGAATTTCGGCCGGGATCGTTCCGGCGGCGTTGGCCGCGAGGAAACCATCGACCTCGCGTGTGACTGCAGCGCGATCGTGCAAACCGAAGTGGGACGAAACAATGCGCACCGTCGCCGGGACGTAGTAGTGATCCTTATCAAGCTGACGCGCTGTGTTAAGGGAACCGACCGCGGCCTTGTAATCTTTCATCTCAAACGCGGACTTCCCGATGTAGTAATGCGCCATCGACGCCACCGGGCTTTTCGGAAATTCTTTCAGTAACTGACGAAACGTGTCGCTCATTCCCTTTGGATTTTGTTGCTGACCAAGAATGAGCGCTTTGTGCTGCAACGCTTCCTCGCGATCACGCGCCCCCGGATATTTGGTCAATACCGCGTTCCAATCGGAGAGAGCGGCGTCGTAGTTTTTGTCGCTTTCGTAGGTTTCGGCGCGGCGGGCAAAGGCCCCGGGCGCGAGCGGATTGTCAGGAAACGCTTGGACGAAAAATCCAAATGCCTCGATGATTCCGGCCACATCTTTCATTTGCAGATAACACGAGCCGAGTTGATACGCGGCCTCGGCGCGCAGTTTCGGTGCGAGCCGTGAAGCGCGCAGTTCGGAAAAAATCGGGGCTGCGCGCGGATAATTTTGTTGTTTGTAAAGCGCCTCTGCCTTGAACAGTTTCGCCTGATCGGCGCGTTCGGCTGACGGATTGGTCGCGAGAAATTCATCGACTTCAGGCGGGAGCGTCGAGGGATCCGAATTATAAATGTTAATGAGTCGCTCGAACGCAGCCTCTTTGGCTTCTTCGCGACTTGGATATTTGTCGATAATTTCGCGGTAAAGCGCTTCCGCCTCCTTGGCGTGACTCAGCTGGCGCTGACTGTTCGCCGCGAGCAACATTACCTCGGCGCGCATTTCTTCCGGAAGCTGTTGCTGCGTTTTCTTGTAGTCGCTCAGGAGCTGCGCGAATTGACCGGTCTGAAATTGTAGCCGCACAATGCCGAGCTGGGCCAGGGGACGCCAGCGGCCGGCTTCGGGTAACGAGCGGCCCTTTTGCAACAGCGCCATCGCCCTGTCAGACATCCCTTTGTCGATCTTGCCCTTATCAGATTGGAGAAGATCCGACGCGATCAGACCGGCGCGGACAGTTGCTTCCGCTTTCAACGCCGGTTTTTGCGTTTCATTGGAAAGCGCTTCGTATTGTTTCAACGCGTCTGCTTTTCGTCCGCGCGCGAGCGCAATACGGGCGGCGGTTTCGCGCGCGTCTTCGCGATACGGGTTCGGATTTTTCGCTTCCGCGACCTGCTGGTAAATGTCGCAGGCTTCGTCCTTGTGATCGAGCGCTTCGAGACAGCGCGCCTCGAAGTAATGGGCGGAAAGGGCGACTGCGGTGTCTTTGGATTTCGTGGCGGACCGATGGAAGAGCGGAAGCGCCGTTGCATAATCTTTTTGAGTGAACGCCATCTCCGCCAAGGCGTAGGCGGCTGGTCCGGCGAACTCGCTTTCGCCGTAATCGTTCAGTACTTTTTGAAAGCTCGTCCGCGCCGTGGACGATTTGTTGAGGTTGCGATAACACTCGCCTAACGAAAAGTAAGCGTTGGGACGACCGGATGCGCCCGGATAATCGCCCAAATATTTTTGATATTCCGGAATGGCGAGATCGTAGAGTTTTCGCGTGAACAGCGCATTGGCGTACTCGAGCTGGCGCTTTTCGGGCTGTTCCGTCTCCGCCGCCGGCGGCGCTTCCTC
>DASTJU010000080.1:0-5068 GCA_035716295.1 Chthoniobacterales bacterium
GGGACGCGTCGGGGTAGCGCTCGACCGCTGGTTGTTATTTGCCACTGGCGGCGGCATCACCGTCAATTATGAAGCACGCGTAGTCGATGACTGTGACACCGGCGCTTGCGGACCGGACCTTGGTCGTGGCTCGTCATCCGATTTCCGCCTCGGATGGACGGTCGGTGGCGGCGTCGAATATTGTCTGAACCGACATTGGTCGGCGAAGGCTGAGTATCTTTATTACGATTTGGGAAATGACCGGTTTGATTTCCATAATCTTCAGGGGGCGCCGTTTCCTTTCGATACCGAGACGGACGGACATATCTTCCGGGCCGGCTTGAACTTCAGGTTCTAAATCACGGACGAATCTTCATGAGCATGCAGCCAGGGAAACCTTGGCTAGATTCGTCTCGTGCTCTCCTTCATCGTCCCGGCCTACAACGAAGAGCTGGAGCTTCCGGCCACCATCCGCGCGATCCACAAATCAGCCAGTGATCGACCATATGAGATTATCGTAGTTGACGACGGTTCGGCCGACACCACCGCTAAAGTCGCGCAGGATGCAGGTGCGGAAGTCGTTTCGATAAATCGCCGGCAAATCGCTGCTGCGCGCAACGCCGGTGCGCGTCATGCGCGGGGCGACATTTTGTTTTTCGTGGACGCCGATACCCGCATCAACGAAAAGCACGTGACCGGCGCAATCGCGGCGCTCGAGGAAGGTTGCTCCGGCGGTGGCGCGCGCATCGTTGTCGATGGCGCCATTCCTTTATGGGCGCGCGTTTTGACGAAAGCTTTCTGCGCATTGTACTTTGCGCTCAACCTGGGTGCGGGTGCCTTTCTTTTCACGACCCGCAAAAACTTCGATGCGATCGGCGGTCTCGATGAAAAGTTTTTTATCGGAGAAGAGATTTATTTCAGTATCGCGCTAAGAAGGCTCGGGCGATTTCGGATTTTGCACGAGCCGGTCGTTACTTCCGGTCGCAAATTGCGGATGTATTCCGCGCGCGAAATCCTCGGAAATTCTCTGAGCGTAATTCTGCGCGGCCCGCGCGCTGCCCGCTCGCGCAAAGGGCTTCACATTTGGTACGATGGAAAACGAGAGCGAAGATCGACATCCACCCTATGAGGAACTCGCGGATCGCAATCGCGAATACGCCGGAGGAGATTCGGCGCTGCCATTTAGTCATGCGCGAATTACGGCCGCTCTTTCGCGAGCCGAAGCAATTCGTCGAGCGCGTCTTGCTCCAGCGGAAAGAAGGCTACCAGCTCGCGTTTCTTGAATCTGAAGGAGAAGTTTGCGCTGTCGCCGGTTATCGGTTTCTCGAATCGCTCTTTTCGGGAAAGTTTCTCTATGTCGATGATCTGGTTACCCGCGAGAGCGACCGGTCATGCGGTTTTGGCGGTCAGCTGCTCGATTGGTTAGTCGAACAGGCGCGCGAGCACGGCTGCGAAAATCTTGAGCTTGATTCCGGTGTGCAGAGGTTCGATGCCCATCGATTTTATTTCTCCAAACGAATGAGCATTTCATCCTACCACTTTCGGATTAAGATCGAATCAAACGAGTAAGTTATGAAAAACGATAATCCCTGGATCGCAATTTGCCCCGGCATTAAACGCCAAACGGTTGCGAGTGGACAAACAATGTACCAAATGCTGGCGACACTCGAACCCGGCAGCAAGATGTCGGCGCATCAGCATCCGCAGGAGCAGATCGTCCACGTTTTGTCCGGGCGAATGAAATTAATCGTCGATGGAACAGCCCACGAAATGAAGACGGGGGATTCCTTTTATCTCGCCGCCAATGTTCCGCATGGTGTCGAGACCATTGAAGAAACAAGAGTGCTCGATACTTTCAGTCCGCCGCGCGACGAATATCTCGCGATCGACGAAGCGAACCGCCAGCGTAAGTAGATGCCTGCCACGTCGTAGCTTCGGCGGGACCAAACTGCCCGCGAGAAAAGGGTGGCTTTTGAGCCCTCCACCCGCTTAGAATTGCTCCCATGTTACACATCATTTGGTCGATCATTATCGGTTTCATTGTGGGCTTGTGTGCGCGGGCGCTCATGCCGGGTGTGCAGCACCTGGGCTTCATCCTGACAACGGTGCTCGGCATCGGCGGATCCATTGTCGGCGGTTTGATCGGGCGGCTCTTCTCGCGGCCGGCACCTGGCTCGGCGTTTCATCCGGCTGGATTCATTATGTCGGTCATCTGCGCGTTAATCCTGCTCTGGGCATGGGGCAAGTGGGGCGGCGCGATGGTTCATTGAGAACACGGGATTTCACCAGCGACACCGAAGTCGCTGCTCTCGTTTCCGCGTTCGAAAACGCGACCATTCCGGCATCCGAATTCACTCACGCGGCGCACATCGCGGTCGCGTTGAGTTATCTCGACTCGTTTTCACCGGACGAGGCGCTGCAGCGTATGCGCGAGAAGATTCGTTTCTTCGCCGCGCACCACGGCGTGACCAATCTCTATCATGAAACACTGACCACATTTTGGATGCGATTGCTCGAACACGTCACCAGCACTTCCGAGAGCAATCTTCCACTCTGGCGGCGGATCAATCTGATCGTGGAAGATTGGACCAAGCGTCGCCCGGTGGACGCCCATTATTCGAGCGAGCTGATCAGATCGCAAGCAGCGCGCGACAAATGGATTCCGCCTGACCGTTTGCCGATTCCGTTTTAGCTCAAATCGCTGCCTTGCGATTCTGTGCTTGTCACGCCGTAGGCCTTGCGAAGGCGGATTCTTCGTCTACAATAGGCGCTTCGAAATGGCTGAGAACACGGAAACGTTGGATATCAAGCAGTTCCAGTTGCACGGGAAGGACACCGGCAGCGCAGACGTTCAAGTCGCGCTGTTGACGCGCCGGATCGGAGAACTGACCGAACACTTGAAAAGCCACGCCAAGGACCATTCTTCACGCCGCGGCCTCCTCAAAATGGTGGCCCAGCGCCGGAGCTTGCTCGATTATTTGAGCCGGTCCCAAGCCGAACGCTACAAAAAGTTAATCGACGGATTGAACCTGCGGAAATAGCCGCCGGTCGGATGTCGATCTTAGCGTCCGCGTTTCAATGCGACGCCGATTCGAAAATTAAAAACGCGACAACCAGGTCGCTAGGCACCTTGAATTTAGGTTTTAGGTCCGCCCGTCCCGCAGCCGCGGGATTCGGAGTTAAAACCTACAGTCAGGGTGACCGACCTGGAACTCGCATAACCAGGTAAATTATATGCAACAGAAGGTCACGGCCCGAATTGGGGCCACAGAAATCTCAATTGAAACCGGCAAAATCGCCAAGCTCGCCGACGGCGCAGTCATCGTTTCATGCGGCGACACCATGGTCTTGGCCAGCGCGGTCTCGGCCACCGCCATCAAAGAAGGTCAGGATTGGTTCCCGCTCACGGTCGATTACCGCGAAAAAGCAGCAGCGGTCGGGAAATTTCCCGGCGGCTACTTCAAACGTGAAGGCCGCCCGAGCGAAAAAGAAACGCTCACTTCACGCATGACGGATCGGCCGTTGCGGCCACTTTTTCCGCAGGGCTACTTTTACGACACCCAAATTATCTCGATCCTGCTCAGCGCAGACGGGCAGAACGATCCCGATATGCTCGCGATCAATGGCGCATCGGCAGCGCTCTGCGTTTCCGACATTCCGTTCGCGGGGCCGATCGGCGCGGTTCGGGTCGGCCGCGTTAATGGCCAGTTCGTGGCCAACCCGACGCATAACGAGCGGATCGAAAGCGATCTCGATCTTGTTTATGTCGGCACCGAGAACGACGTCATCATGATCGAAGGCGCGGGCAATGAAATTCCGGAAGCGGATTTTGTGAAGGCGCTCGAGTTCGCGCACGAACATGCGCGCGAGATGATTCGAATTCAAAAAGAGCTCGCGGCTCAGGTCGGGAAACCGAAACGCGAGATGCCGTTGCTGAATGTCGATCCAACGTTGCTCGACATCGCGTATCAAGTGGCAGGCGATAAAATCGAAGGCGCGCTTTACACCGAAGGCAAGGTCGCGCGCAGCAAAGCGATCGAAGCGCTGCGCGAGCAAGTGAAGATGTCGATCTTGGAAAAACATCCCGAGACCGACAAGTTCGCCATCTCGCAAGCGTTCGATTACGTCCAGAAAAAAGCGTTCCGCAAAAGCATTCTCGAGAAACAGAAGCGAATGGACGGCCGCGGTTATCAGGATTTACGGCAGATCACCTGCGAAGTGGGCGTGCTCCCGCGAGCGCATGGCTCGGCCATTTTCCAGCGCGGCGAAACCCAGGCCCTGGCCCTGGTCACGCTCGCGCCAATTGAGGAAGCGCAAAACATCGACGCCTACGGCGGCGGCGAGACTTCGAAGCGTTTCATTTTGCATTACAACTTTCCGCCGTTCAGCGTGGGTGAAACCGGTCGCACCGGCGGCGCGAGTCGGCGCGAGATCGGCCACGGCGCGCTCGCCGAACGTTCGCTCGAACCGGTCGTGCCAAAGGAAAACGATTTCCGTTATGCCGTTCGTATTTCGAGCGAGATCATGGAATCGAATGGCTCGACCTCGATGGCGAGCGTCTGCGGCGGCATGCTCGCGCTCATGGACGCGGGCGTCCCGGCCAAAGGAATGGTCGCGGGAATTTCCGTCGGCCTCGTGACCGAGCAGGGCGAAGATCGACAACTAAAGCGTTACGAGCTGCTGACTGACATTATCGGTTCGGAAGATCATTTCGGAGACATGGATTTCAAACTTTGCGGCACGGATAACGGCGTGACCGGGTTCCAGCTCGATCTGAAGCTTCCCGGCGTCAGCCACAAAATCATGGCCGAGGCGATTGGGCGCGCGAAAGAAGCGCGCACGAAAATTCTCGGCATCATGCGCAGCGCACTCGATAAGCCGCGCGCTGAGTTGTCGAAGTACGCACCACGGATCGAAACGATCAAAATCAATCCGGAGAAAATCGGCGCGCTCATCGGCCCCGGCGGCAAAACGATCAAGGGAATCGTGGCCGAGACCGGCGCCGAGATTAACATCGAAGACGACGGCTCAGTTCACATCTACGCGACTAGCGGTGAATCGATGGCGCGCGCCAAAGAAATTATCGGTG
>DASTJU010000081.1:0-7350 GCA_035716295.1 Chthoniobacterales bacterium
GAAGACAGAGCCGGAAATATCTAGAGATTTCTCCACTTCGGTCGAAATGACAGGAGCCCAATCGGGAGTTTGAATTTCGCCGGTGCGGCAATATTGGCGGAGCTCGATCATCGAGACGCCGCTGCGCGCATCTTTGCAAAGATCGACAAGCACTTTGTAGGTTGCGAGCGCCCACGGGATGACTTTGTCAGCGGGCTCGGCGTCGTAAGGAAACCAAAGCGCACCGGCGGCGGCGGAAGTGGTCCGCTGGCCGATTTGTTCGGCAAAGATCGCGGTGTGAAATCCGCGCTCCGCGAAAAGAACGCCGCAGGTCAATCCCGATACGCCTGCGCCAACGATCGCGACCGACTTTGCCATCCACGAAGTTGTAGGGCAGGTGCGCCCCTGCCAACTCAAAACGCTCGTAAGCTTAGGTCGATTCAGTTAAACTTGAGGCAATGGTTTCACTCAATCGAGACGCACTGACCGACAAAGTCCTCGAAGGCGCCCGGATTTCGTCCGAGGAAGCGTTGCAGCTTTATCAACTGCCGCTGGAAGAATTGGGCGCGCTGGCAAACGTGCGGCGAAACCTGGCCAAGGAAAAAAGTTACGACGGACGCGGTCGCGAGATCGTGACCTACATCGCCGACCGCAACATCAATTACACGAACGTTTGCAATGTGTATTGCAAGTTCTGCGCGTTTTATCGGACCGAGCGGGACGACGATCATTACGTCCTATCGCTGGAACAGATCGACCAAAAACTGGACGAACTTTCGGCCGCGGGCGGAGTTCAAATCCTGATGCAAGGCGGCCACCATCCGAAATTGCCGTTCCAGTGGTATGTCGATCTTTTGCAGCATATCCGGACAAAATATCCGCAGATCAACATCCACGGATTCAGTCCGCCGGAATTTCAACACTTCGCCGAAACCTTCAAGATGCCGCTGCGGGAGGTGATTTCCGAATTTAGAAAAGCCGGACTCGGATCGATTCCCGGCGGCGGCGGCGAAATTCTGGTGGATCGGGTCCGCAAAAAAATTTCGCCGTTAAAAATTAACAGCGACCAATGGCTGGAGGTGATGCAGGTCGCGCACGAGCTCGGTTTGAAATCGAGCGCCACGATGATGTTCGGCCACGTCGAAACGATCGAGGAACGAATCGAACATTTGCAACGGATTCGGGATCAGCAGGACCGAAGCGGCGGGTTCACTGCCTTCATTTGCTGGACGTTCCAGCCTCAGCACACGGTCTTGAAAGTGAAACAGCCGACTAGTGTGGCCGAATATTTACGGATGCAGGCGCTGTCCCGGATTTTTTTGGACAACATCGACAACATCCAAAGTTCATGGGTCACCCAAGGGCCGGGGATCGGTCAAGTGGCGTTGAAATACGGCGCCAACGACTTCGGTTCGGTGATGATGGAGGAAAATGTGGTGAGCGCGGCCGGGACGACGTTTCGTCTGGACGCGGAGAAGATTGAGGCGCTGATCCGCGATGCCGGATACGAACCGCGCCGCCGAAATAATTGTTACGAACTGTTGAACTGAACGGCCCTCGGCGCTGTCTATGACAGGCGCCGCGCCACTCTGGAAGAAAATCTGCCTTGACCTTAGCCCGCTTCTCCTCTAATTCCCGCCTGTCCCGCGCCAGCATTTGCGCTGCGCGGGATTCGGCGTCTTGATTGTTATGAGAGAATCTCGGGGACTGGTGTGGGGCTGGGCGGTGGCGATGTTTTTCGTGGCCTGCGCAGGGTTCTTCGCGCCCACGAGCCTACATGGGCAACAGGAAGCGCCAACGGTGCGCGCGATCGACGTGCAATACTCCGGTCCGGCGACGGTGTCGAAGGACGTGATTCTCGCGCAAATGAAGACAGCGGTCGGCCAGCCGTATTCCGATTCCACGGTCGAAGACGACATTCGCAACCTTTACAAAACCGGTACGATCCAGAACGTGCGCATTTTTGCGCAGCCTGAGAGTGACGGAGTCAAAGTGATTGTGGCAGTGCAAACGCGGCAGGTGCTGAGGGAACTGGTGATCGACGGTGCGCACCGCGTCAGCGCGAAGAAACTTCGCAAGGAAATCGGAGTAAAACTTAACGCACCGGTCAACGAGGACGATCTGCAGAAAGCGCGGCAGAAAATCATCGACCGGTATCAGAGCAAGGGTTTCACCGACATTGAAGTGACTTTCCGGGTCGAACCGATTGACGAGGGCCGTGGGACAGCGCGCGTCATTTACACGATTGGCGAGGGTGTAAAGGGAGCGGTGAGCCGGGTTCATTTTGAAGGGAACCAGCATTTCAGCGAGAAAATCCTGCGCAAGCAGATGAAGACCAAGGGCAAGACGATGGTCTCTTTCATCGATAAATCCGGACGATTGGACGAGGTCCAATTGCAGCAGGACCTCGATAGCATCAAAGAGTTCTACCAAAACCACGGCTACGTCGACGTGGAAGTGCAAGAAGCTGGGCGAGAGAGAAAGAAGGGGCCGCTCATTATCACCATCGGAATCAAGGAGGGGACGCTCTATCACGTCAACAAAATCTCCTTCGCCGGTTACAAGCAGACGACTGAGGAAAAAATTCGCAAGGTCATCAAAATGAAAGAGGGCGTCGTCTACTCGCCCAAACAATTACACGACGACGCGAAAGCCCTCGCTGATAACTACGGCAGCGGCGGATATGTCGATCTTATCGTTCTGCCGCAAGGCACTCCCGCCGGTCCGGGTTTGATCGACGTCCACTACAAGATTGAGGAGGGCAATCGATCTTTTGTGGAGCGGATCAACATCGTCGGAAACACCCGCACCAAAGATAAGGTGATCCGCCGCGAGATTCTGATTGCGCCGGGCGATGTGTTCAACACCGTGCGAGTGGAGACGACTAAGAAGCGCCTGGATAATCTAGGCTACTTCACCAAAGTCGAAGCATATCCGGAAGAAACCGGCGTTGAAGGCCGCAAAGACCTTGTCGTTCAGGTGGAGGAAAAGCGAACGGGCTCGTTAAATTTCGGAGCCGGCTATAGCACCATCGACAGCTTGATCGGATTCGTAGAGCTTACTCAGGGCAACTTCGATATCACAAACTGGCCCGGATTAACGGGAGCGGGTCAAAAATTCCGGGCAAAAGCGCAGGTCGGCAGTAGTCGGCAGGACTATGTGGTTGCCGTGACCGAGCCCTATTTCCTCGACCAGAAGCTTTCGCTTGGCGGTCAATTATTTTATTCAGAGGCGTCCTACCTCAGTGATGTTTATGAACAGCGCAACTACGGTTTTTCACTGGAGGTGCGCAAACCGATTATCGCCTGGATGTACGTCGTCCTTGGTTACACCTTGCAGAACTACGAGATCTTTAACGTGGCTAATCACGTTTCCCCCGCCATTCTCGCTGAAGAAGGCACAACCACCAAAAGCATGGTCACCACCAGTCTGGTTTGGGACCGGCGCGATAATCCATTTTTGACCCGAAAAGGAGAGCGCATTTCGCTCACGGGCTATGTTTCCGGAGGCCCGTTACAGGGGGATGAGCAAATTTACGGATTTGATATCCAAGCAACCAAATACTTCCGGTTCCCCGGAGATCTGATCCTTTTGTTCGACGTTGAGGCGGCCACCGTAGACGTATGGGACAAGCCCGAGCATACAAACATCCCCGGATTTTTTGGTGAGGTCTTTGATATCAACGGCAACCCGGTTTTGGTTGGTGTCCCGCCTAATCAATTCCAGGTTACTGAGCCAGTTCCGGTAAGTGTTCCCACAGTGCCGATTTTCGACCGGCTTTATCTGGGCGGATCGAACAATCTGCGCGGTTTCCGTTTTCGCGACATCAGTCCAAAGGATTTCAATGGTCAGCCGATCGGCGGCCAATCGATGGCCCGTGGGACGGTGGAACTGACTTTTCCGATTATCGAAAAGGCCCGGGGAGCGATATTTTACGACGCTGGTCTGGTCAATTCGGATCCGTGGGATTTCGGTAATCAAACAATAGAAGTCCCGCGCGGTCTCAACGCCCAGGCTAGCTACCTGTATGCAAAACGCCTTGGCTTGCCCTTCAATCCTCTGACCCCCAAGAGCACAAACGACAGCTTCGGTTCTGATTTCGGTATTGGTGTCCGTCTGGATCTGCCCATCGGCCCGTTACGGCTCGATTACGGTTATCCGATAGACCGGGCCGGAAATACCGGTCACGGCCACCTGAACTTCAGCGTCGGCTACCAGTTTTAATCCAATATTGCCACTTGCGGTATAGACGGTTTCCGACGACTTATTTAGCCCTTCTTATGAAAAAATTGCTTTGTTTGACGCTGATTTCCTTGTTCGTCCTGCCAATCGCGGTCCGGGCGCAAGGAACCTTGAAAATCGGAACGGTCGATATGAACCGCACCTTCCGCGAATACAATAAGACCAAGGATGCTGAGGCGAAGATTAACGACGCCAAGAATCAGGCGAAAAAAGAATACGACGAACGCGCCGACGCCTATAAGAAAGCGCTCGACGATATCAACAATCTCAACAAGCAGCTCGAAGCCCCGGCCTTGAGCGCGGACGCCAAGGCGGCGAAAGCCAAGGAGCGCGACGACAAGATTTCAAACATCAAGAACATGGAGCGCGAGATCACCGAGTTCCGGCAGACGCGCGAACGGCAGCTTCAGGAGCAGGCGTTGCGCATGCGCGAGGGCATCGTCAAAGAAATTAGCGAAGTGGTCTTGGAAAAAGTGAAAAATGGCAACCTCGACCTGGTGTTCGATAAATCCGGCAACAGTCTTAATGGCGTTCCGGTGCTGATGTATTCTCGCGACAGCGTTGATTTCACCAACGACGTGATCACAGTCTTGAACAAGCCCGGCCGGGCCAGCTCGGTAACGACCGCAACCAGTCCGACCAGTTCAGCGCCGAGCGCTTCCGCGACCCCAAAGAAGCCTTAACGTCAATTCGCGATTTAAAAACACACGCGGGAACGAACTCGCGTGTGTTTTTTGCGTACAGCTTGAGATTTCGCGATTACGATTCGGTTGAATTCGGAGCGAACGTGAATTCAAACGAATACGGGCGAAGTCGACCTGGGAGATGGAGAGCGCTCTCTGTCTGCTTGACCGCTCTCCTTCCGCTAGCGCTCGCTGGAACCGGACAAGCCGCCCCGAGTTGGGAATCCACTCTGACCAAAGATCCGCCCGGTAATTTTCCCGAGCTACGACCGGTGCGCACGACCTATTATTTCGGCTGGTCTGGATTTACCGCCGGCGTCGGAGACATGCACTTCACCAACACGGGTGATAAACGCTTTCAGCTTGAGGCGACTGGTCGAACCATTGGTTTTGTTCGCGCATGGTGGAAATTGGATGCGAGCTACCGCGGATTGGCCAATGCCGAAACGCTTCGCCCGGTCGAAAGCAAACAGACCGAAATCTATCGAAGGAAAAAACTCGTGACCGATCTCACTTTCACCGATTCCGGCGTGGCGCGCGCGCGAACGGACGGGACCGGCGTCAAGACAACCAAACCCTTCAATTTCCCCGAGTTGTTCGATCTGCATAGCGGCATCCTTTATCTCCGCAGCCAACCTTTAAGCGACCACAGCGTTTATCGAATTGTCGTTTATCCCGCCACTTCGGCTTATCTGACAACGGTCACCGTTCTCGGCCGCGAACGCGTGTCCGTCCGTGCGGGCACATACAACGCGATCAAAGTCGATCTTCAGCTGAAGCGGCTCGGTAAGAACCTTGAGTTGGAGCCGCATCGGAAATTCCGGCGCGCGACAATATGGATTTCTGACGATGCTAATCGCATTCCGCTCCGGATCGAAGCGCAGATTTTTGTCGGCACTGTTTTCGCCGAATTACAAGCGATGCACTTCGATCAGGACAAGACTTGAACTCGGGGGCGATCCGCGCTGCTGATCAATGATCAGCGCTCGGGAATCCATTCGCCGCGCACGGGCGCTTCGCGCAATGGTCGACGGCGCGGGATATACATCGGTGCGTGGGCACCCGGTAAGAGTTCGAGAGCAGCCAGAGTGTCCAAGTCGAGTCGTCCCGTGACAGGAAGTCCGGCCCGCGCCTGATAGGCGCGCAAGGAAAATTCCAAATCAGGGCCGATGTTTCCGTCGTACGCCCCACGATAAAGTCCGCGCCGCGCCAAAATATTTTGCGCTGCAATAATCACGTCGCGCTGAGCTTGCGGCGGCGCTGATTGGTAGGGCGTGCCGGCAAAATTCTCCGCCGGCCGCGCTGGGACGGCGTCGTAATCCGGTCGGACCGGCACTTGTTCACCACGGCGATTTTGCTGCGGTTCCGGAAACGGTTGACCAGTCAAAGGGTTTGTCGGAGCCGAACTCTGTCGCGGTTCGGCGCGCAAATCCGACGTCTCCGGCGCAGCCGGTGCTGGAGTTGGCGACGCTTTTACGATCGCGCGAGCGCCGGAAGAATCGACGCCAAGAGATTTGAGCGTTTCATCATTGACGTCGCCGCTGATTTGAAGCCCGTTGCGAATTTGGTAGCGCCGAATTGCCGCCGTCGTGTCCGCATCTTTTTCGCCGGTAACTTCGCCGTAATAGAAACCCTGGTCCTTCAGCGCTTGCTGCACATTTTGGACGACTTGATCTGCCCTGACCGATGCCGCGAGTGCGGCCAGCAGAACTACTACTGCGATCCGAAGTTTCATGTCGATGCTGCTTTGACGCCGAAATCTGTCCACTATTCAGTCCCTGATCCGGTCACGGCCAGCGGCAGTTGTCGTTCTTTTAAAACATCGCGATATCGCAGGATTCCTTCGCTAATGGCCGCCGCCATCTGCTCGCGATAATCGTTGCTTTCCAGCTTGGCGATATCGTCCTTGTTGCTAAGAAATCCGGCTTCCACCAGCACCGCCGGCACGCCAACGTTTGCAATCACGAAAAATTGCTCTGCTTTGGTCCCACGATCTGGCGCTTTCGTTCGCGCCACCATCGCTTCCTGAATGAACCGGGCCAAACTCTGGCTCGCTAAAGTCGGTGACTCGGCCGCCGGACCCTGGAAAAATGGAATCCACGAAACGAGTCGGGGAGTGGGAGCCGCCTGATGCTCGGCGTAATAAGTTTCGACTCCACCGACCACTTTCTTTCCTTCATTGAAATGGATGCCGACAAAGATGCAGTCCCGCGCGCGATTCGTAACTGCGGCGCGATCGGCGAGCGAAACGTAACTGTCGCCAATTCGCGTCATTAACGTTGCCAGACCTTGGGCTTGGAGTAAGCGATCGACGCGCTGCGCGATATCGAAAGTCAAATCCTTCTCGTAAATTGCCCCGCACATCGCTCCGGAATCCTGGCCGCCATGACCGGGGTCGAGAACAACCAGCGTGAATGGCGACGGGGTCGCAGTATCGCGCGTCGAA
>DASTJU010000082.1:0-4226 GCA_035716295.1 Chthoniobacterales bacterium
GACAGGTGCCCGTCGCGAATGCCGTTTCCAACTCACGCAGCCATTCCGGATCGGCGCGGCAATCGTCGTCCATGAAGGCGAGGTACTTTGCGCGGGCTTCTAGCGCGCCGGCATTCCGTGCCGCCGCTGCTCCGGCTCGCTTCTGCCTGTACACAATGACGAAGATCCGCTGCTCGTACTCGGCCACAACGGTTTGCGCCGGGATGGTGCCTCCGTCGTCCACGACAATCACCTCGAAGCGATCCTTCGGAAATTGCTGTTTTACGAGAGATTCGAGGCTACCACGCAGATGCTCCGGCCGGTCAAAGGTAGGGATGATGACGGAGAAGGTAAGAGACTCTGCTTGCTTCGCGCCGGCGATTGATTGCATCTGCCGTCCCTACTAAACAATAAGTAGAGTCAGAGTCGACTTTCTTCGACGGCTTTCGGATCTCTGCTTGCCACGCCGTAGCCCATGGCTCGCCGTAGCTTTAGCAAAGGCGGCTACTTTCTTCTTCCTAATTTCTAATTTCTTTGGACAATGCACGCATGAAAACTTCCCTGTTTGTAACCGCGTTTCTGGCAGCGGCATCGCTCGCTACCACATCATCCGCTCAGCAGCCCGGCACTTCACCGGCTCCGGGCGGTAAAGCTTCCAATAGCGGCACGGTGCCCGTCCCCGCAAACCCAGCAACGGCACAGCCGAACGCCGCCGACATGGACAAGATGATGCAGCAAATGATGGAGCTATCGAAGCTCAACGAAAATCACAAGCTGATCGCTAGTCTCGACGGCACCTGGAATTGCAACGTCAAGATGTGGATGGACGGCGATACCAGCAAAAAGCCGGACGTTTCAAAAAGCACCGCCGTTAGAAAATCGATTATGGACGGGCGCTACGTCATCATGGATGTGACCGGCAAGATGGAGATGCCCGGCCCGGACGGCAAAAAGAAAGAGATAACCTTCAAAGGTCAGGGAACGGAAGGCTACGACAATGTGAAAAAGAAATTTGTCGGCACCTGGATGGACAACATGGGCACCGGCATCATGATGTCGGAAGGCGATTACGATCCGGCCACGAAATCATTCACCTACACCGGCGTGATGGAAGTGATGCCCGGCATGAAGCAGAAAATTCGCGAAGTCGTGAAACTCACCGATAAGGACCACATGGACTTCGAGTGGTATGAAGATCGCGGCGGCAAAGAAATGAAAACGATGGAGATCAACTACACGAAGAAGAAATAGGCCAAGACGCCTGGCAACATTTACGAAGCGCTCGCGAGAAATCCTCGCGGGCGCTTTTTCTTGTGTTTGATCTTGCCACTTCTCACGCGCACCATCGATTAATTCTCTTCTTCCTCTCCCTTGCTCGGGAGAGGCCGAGGTGAGGGTGACTATGACGCCAGTCCGGCTCGGACTCAGTCCGCTGAAAGGACAAACCCGTTGCCTTCGCTGTCCTTGAACATGGCGTAAGTGCCCCACGGCTGTTTTTGCGGCGGTCCGTCAAATTCAACGCCGCGCTTCTTCAGCTCCGCATACGTCTTGTCGATGTCATCGCACGCATACGACATGTTCATCATCGTCCCGATTCGTTTTTCTTCTCCTTCGGTTGTGAACAATACCACTCGCGTTTCCGCTTTCGGCACGCGCAGCTCGATCCAACGCTGTTTCTCATCGAATGGCTGATCGGTGATGATGGTGAACCCGAGTTTCTCGGTGTAAAAATCGAGGGCCCGGCTCTGGTCCGCGACTGGGATGCTGACGAATTTGATTTGCTTGATCATGGTCGGCCAAACGTAATTCGCCGATCCCGTTTACGTCTAGGGGTGAGCGGCACTCGACCTTAGAAAGTGCTGTCCGTTTATCGGTATAGTTGTTAGATCGACATCATGTCGCGATTTCGAGAAGTTGTCTCAGTTGACGATTACGTGCTCGACGTCCTCATGCGCGATCTTGTCGGGCACGATCAACAACCGGCGGCATATCTCGTTTATGTCTATCTCTACGGCCAGGCCGCGCGGAATAAATGGAAACCGGTCTCAGCTAGTTTGCGCACTCTGGCCGAGGCAAGCGGCCTGTCCAAAAGCGCCGTGCACGCCGCGCTGGCAAAGTTGCGCCGCCGCGAATTAATCGTCACGACCAGCGACCACGCGACTGCGACGCCGCGTCATCGCGTTCTGCGCCATTGGCGTAAATGATGTAATGGCGGCCGTGCTTAGTGCTTGTCGCGCCGAAGCCAAGCGAAGGCGGATCGGCCGCGATTGCAGTGGTCAGGATCCAGTGGTCCGGCCCGTTCGCTCTCTTCGTTTCTTCACCAATCGCACCGGAATGAAATACGCGAGGAACGCGACCAGAAAGACGATGCCTCCGACGCGCGGGTTCAACGTGATTGCGATCGATAGCTCGGCCAGGGCGAAAACCCAGACAAACGTTTCACCGGCGAAAGCTTGTCCCCATTGCGGCGAACGATTGCTCGATGGCACTCGTGGCCTGAGCGACGGCCAGAACCGCGGCACTGCCTGGCAATATGCGAGAAAAGTTTCTGCCTGACTTTGTCGCAGCGCTTCTTCTTCGCGAAAGATCAGGCGATAGACAAAGAACCAGTTCGCCAGCACCAGAAAAATGAAGCCTGAGCGACTGGCCAGAACGCCGATTCCTGCCGCCATTAGCAAGTTCCCCAAATAAAGCGGATTCCGCGAGTAACGGAAAGGTCCATCGGCGATCAGGGCTTCAGAATGCTGCGCCGTATCGTGAACGACATCTGTGCGCAGATAAGCCGCCGCCCACGTCCGCAACGCCGCCGCCAGAAAAACAAGCCCCGCACCCGTCGCGATCACCATTCGGGCGAACATCAGGGCCGGCGCACTATCTCGAACAAGCGACGGCGCGATCAGATGTCGCAGTTCGACGATAAAACGGCTGTGATCGAAATAAAAAAGGAAAAACGCACCCGTATAAATGCCGGTGATAATCCAGAACCGCTGTTGAAACTCAAACTTCGTCGCCCGCATAGCTTTGATGCTTGCACTTGTCACCCGTCACAGGTCACTTGTCACTCTCTTGGATTCCCTTTCCGTTTTCTTTCTCGCGCAGGGCGAACAATCAGCCGATGCCGTGATGACGCGGCTGACCACGTTCATCCGCGGAGCAAAGCAAACTCTCGATCTTGCCGTTTACGACATGCGGTTCGGCGATGCGCTGAAGACTGCGCTCAGTTCCGCTTTGCGCGAGCGCGCCGCGGCTGGTGTGCAAATTCGGATTTGCTATGACGGCGACAAACCAGTTCAGCCAAACGTCGCCGCCGGCCAGGACCCCGCTCCCGCGGGCACGGGCGCGTTTGTTCAATCGTTAGGCTATCCCTGGCGTCGTATTGCCGGCATGAAACTGATGCACAGCAAATTCATCGTCCGCGACGGCCAATCGGTCTGGACCGGTTCGACCAATATGACGGATGACGCTTTTACCTTGATGGAAAACAATATTCTCGAGATCGATTCGCCCGCGTTGGCCGATTGCTACGCACAGGATTTCAAACAGCTCTGGGAGAAAGAAAACTTCGAGAACACGGGCGACATTCACACTGAGCCGGTGGCCTTGGTCTTTTCCGGTCAACCGGCCGCAGCGCGCGTCATGTTTTCCCCCGGCCTCGGAGCCGAAATCGACGCCGAGGTCGCCCGGCGCGTCCGCGAAGCGAAACGGCGCGTCCGGATTTGCAGTTTGTTAATTAACTCAGGCACGCTCATTTCCGAGCTCGGCAATTTGTTGCACCGAGGAACTGTCGCGGTCGACGGTATTTATGATCGTACCCAAATGGCTGACGTTTACCGCCAGTGGCAGGAAGTGCCAACTAATCGATGGAAAATTGGCGCGCTCGGGGAAATTGTCGCACGCGCCCACCTCGTCGGGAAAAATTCAACGCCTTACACCCCGACCAGCAAACACGATTTCATGCACAACAAAGTCCTGGTCGTCGACGACACGGTGATTACCGGTTCCTACAACTTCTCGCGGAGTGCCCAATTCAACGCCGAGAACATTCTGTTTATTGAAAGCGGGCCGCTGGCCGAAACCTACAGCGCCTACATCGATCACCTGGTCCAAAAATACCGCTGAAAGTTGTAGAGGCGGCCGTGTCGGCCGCGTTTCTAAAAATAAACTGAAAGTTTCTGCACCAGACGACGAACTATGATTCATGACTCGTCGATCACCCTGTCTCAGTCCCGCTCAAATCGCGTTTAATC